>JAEWAA010000185.1 GCA_023391955.1 Bacillota bacterium
TTCTACGCCAAGTGGTACACCGCGAACAAGGACACTGCCTTTATGCTGAAGGATCTGTACGAATTCGGCGAACAAGCCGACAAGCTTCTGAAAAAATAAGCCAACCTGCCGGAGCATCACGGCTGGATTCCAGGACCGGCAGGGGAGGGAAAGCCTCCGCCTGCCGGCTGGTTCTTCCGGGGGTTACCGGAGCAGACAGAAGGGCTGAAGGAAGATCGGAAACGGAGTGAGGTTGATGAATACCCACCAGGAAAGAGCAATACTGTCGCTGGATACAGCGCTGGAGGAACAGTTCCGCAGGCGGGCGCAGCTGCTGCTGGATAAGCTGCCGGAGCTTGCGGTGCCGGATTGGGACCGTTCCCGGAGACATGTGTTTTTGGCCATCGGCCGGTTAGGTGTGGGGAAGGACAAGGACTGGGCTTTGGAGAGTCTGGCCCAGGTGTGCAAGGATCCGGGAGGAGAGTCCATGTTTGTCCGCCACGGGCTGGCGGATTGCCTGTACCGCTTCGGTGGACTGATGGATACAGGACTCACCGGAGACATCAAGGCGTACCTTACCGCCAAGGATCATTACCGGATGGAGGGTGGTACGGAAAACCATAAAATCATGCATGCGGCGGCAGGCATACTGGCTGCGCAGCGTTGGCCGGAGTGGGAGCTGGCGGCGGAAATCAGGGAAAGATGCGTTTCCTATCTGGAGCATTATTTCTCCCGGGTGGTCCGCTACGGGCAAGGGGAGTTCGATTCCACTACGTATAGTGTGTTTTATCTGACCGCATTAGCCAGCCTGTATGATTTTGCAGAGGACCCGAAGCTGGCCAAACAAGCAGGTATGATGATGGACTGGTATCTGGCCAACACGGCAGGGGACTGGCAGAACGGGCGGTTTACCGGGGCGCATTCCCGGGATTATCATCCGACCAATGAGGAAGGCGCTGCGGAAGGCGGAATTGCCTCCTCGTGGCTGTACTTCGGCGGGCGGACACCGGATCTGTCCTTGGGCGAGCCCCATTACAGTTCGATTCTGGCATTGTCCGGCTACCGGGTACCCGATGCGCTGGTGGCGGCGGCCCAGGAACGGGATGAAGCCTTCCTCCACCGGGAAACCCATGATATGGCGGCCCAGGAGGACCGTGCCCACGACGGACACCAAACCCATCAGGCGGAGAGTGTTGGCGCCAAAGGCTACGGCTATATCAGCCGGCGTGGTGTGCGCAAGTTAAGCTGGGTTACGCCCGGTTACACCTTGGGAAGCATGTGGGACGGCAGGCAGGGGGATATTGTCTGGTCCGGCCAAATGAGACGCTGGTCCTTGATGTGGGATGGGGAAGCGAACCGGAGCGCGTTCTTTTTTACCCATCCGTTCCCGGATTTTGGCCATGAGACAGAGGATTATGTAGGCAAGTGGCTGGGCTCCTCCCCGTATGAGCAGGTGCTGCAGCATAAAGGCTCGCTGGTGGCGCTGTATAACATTCCTTCCGGGGAGAGCTATCAATACGGGCCGCGGCAGCCCTTTCCTTCGGACCGCGATCCTTACATTGACGGGTTCCTGGACCCTTCGGCACTGCTTTTTTCGGAGGAAAAGGACGGGTGGCTGTTTGCCCATGGCGGAACGGCGATGTTTGCCTTTAAAACCCTGAAGCCCTGGATCTGGACCGAAGCGGCAGGAGAAAAAAGACTGCGCAGCCAGGGCCAACGCAATGCTCTGCTGGTTGTAACCGCAGAGCCGGACAGTTTCATCCGGGAGCCGGTGTCGGATTCGGAATCCGCTCATGCCCATCTGGAGCTGGCGCGTTTCCGCAAGCAGGTTCTGGAGGAGACGGACATCCAGGCGGATTTGGCGGCTGAACTGCCGGAGGTAGCCTTGACCGTGCCGGGAGGAGACCGACTTTTTATCCGGTATGATGGCGCAAGACAGGTTAATGGGGAAGATGTGGATTATCTGGGCTGGCCTCTGCTGGATAACCGGCATCTCCATTCGGAGCTGGGCAGCGGCATTATGGAGTGCAAGCCGGGCTTCGGCGGGATACGGTGGGACTATAATGCCTGGGAGATTTCCGTTCCCGGAGCGGTCCCGAAAGGAGCGGAATCATGAAATCAAGCGCGAATGAAACCATACAAGCCGGCATTCACGGAACGGTAGGCCCGGCTGCAGGTGCAGCCCTCGGACGGAAATACAAAGGAAGACTGCGGCGGAATATGCCGCTGATCCTGATGTTTTTGCCGGTGGCAGCCTTCTTCATCACCTTCAAATATGTTCCAATGCTGGGCAATATTATTGCCTTTAAGCAGTACAATCTGGTACAGGGGGTGCTGGGAAGCCCGTGGGCCGGCTGGGATAACTTCCGCATGATTTTCAGCAATCCCCAGACGGTTCTGATTATCCGCAACACCTTTATGATCAGTCTTTTGTCCATCATTATCGGCTTTCCGTTCCCGATTCTGGTTGCCGTCATGCTGAATGAAGTCAGGAAAACCTGGCTGAAAAAAACGGTGCAAACCCTTTTGTACATGCCTCACTTTTTCTCCTGGGTTATTATCGGGGGGATTGTGGTGACCTTATTCGGTACACAGGCCGGGGCCATCAATGCTCTGATCGTCAAAATGGGCGGGGAGCCCATTAGCTTCCTGTACCAAACCAGCTCGTGGCTGGCTATCTTCTTCGGCTCCGGGATCTGGAAGGAGGCCGGGTTCAGCGCAATCATCTATCTGGCGGCGGTGGGGGGCATTGATCCCCATCTGTATGAATCTGCAGCACTTGACGGGGCCGGCAAGCTTAAGCAAATCTGGCATGTGACCCTGCCCGGCATTCTGCCTGTCATTACACTGATGTCCATTCTGTCCATGGGACGGATTATGGAGGTAGGCTTCGATCAGGTGTACAACCTTCAAAATGCCGTGGTCTCCGATGTATCCAATGTAATCAGCACCTATATCTTCACCATCGGCATTCAGAGCGGTCTGTACAGCATTACCACTGCCATGGGGCTGTTTGAGTCGGTGATCGGCTTCACCCTGGTGCTGACTGCTAACCAGTTGGCCCGCAAATTCAACCAATCCCTGTGGTGAAAGGAGCTTACCCGCTATGAGAATGTCCAAGGGCGAACGGATCTTTTATATTGTGAACAACTGCCTGCTGATTCTGGCTGCCTTGAGCTGCCTGCTTCCCTTGATGAATATCGTGTCTCTTTCCTTCAGCAGCTACGGAGCCATCGCCAGCGGCAATGTCGGTATCTTCCCGGTGGATTTTACCCTGGAATCGTATGAGACCCTGATTAAGGGCACTCCGATTCTCCGCAGCTTCCAGAACAGTGTGGTCATTACGGCAGGAGGGGTGCTGTTCAGTATGGTGTTCACCATCCTGGCGGCGTATCCGCTGGCCCGCAAGTTCTTCTATGCCAGGAAGTTTTTGACTATGGCCATCGTGTTCACCATGCTGATGGGCGTTCCGTTGATTCCCGGCTTTCTGGTGAACCGCGCCTTGGGTATCCTGGATACTTACTGGGCCTTGTGGCTGCCGGGTCTGGTAAGCGCATATAACATGATGGTGCTGAAATCCTTCTTCGAAAATATTCCCGATGAGCTCTATGAAGCCGCCGAGATGGACGGCTGCAGCGAGATGCGCCTGCTGGCTAGAATTGTGCTGCCTCTGTCCCTGCCGGTGCTGGCCACCCTGACGCTGTTCTATGGCGTGGGGTACTGGAATGCCTTCCAGAGCCTGCTCATCAACATCAACACCACGGCCAAATACAACCTGTCGGTGCTGGTGCAGAGTATGGTGGCCAACCAGTCCCTGCTGCAGAGCCTGAACAATATCAGCCCGGAGGAGGCGCAGCAGCTGATTACGCCGGAATCCATCCGGTCCGCAGGGGTTGTGGTGATGCTGGTGCCGCTTCTGGTGGTGTACCCGTTCCTGCAGAAGTATTTTGTGAAGGGCGTTATGATCGGTGCGGTAAAAGGATAAGGTGTTACGATGTGAGGCCCGCAGTGATTCGGACTGCGGGTCTTTTTGTTGTGGTTGGGACCGGGAAGGGGGGAGGCGGCGGGAAATGCTTTTTTTGCGTAACGGAACTCAGAAGCTCTTAGCGGCTGAAAACGAACCCGTTTGGATTTTAACGGAACGGAGAGTTCCTTAGCGCCCATTTCGCCGCCCAATCACCCTTGCTAAGTTTGCTAAGGGCCTTCTCAGTTCCGTTAGCGCGCCAGGACACCGGAATCCTGTCTCTAAGCGTCGCTGAATTCCGTTAGAGCGGGGGAGGTACCATAGCTCTAAGTACGCAAAACGCTGCCTTGTTCCGTTAACGTTCGACATGCTGCTGGAGCTGCGCCTGCTTTATAGAATCATAGCTTCGCCTTCGGAGGGGCATACTGGGAGCGCCAGGTAAAATTAATTGACCAATATGTGAATAATCGGATATGTGTGATGAAGATCACGGATATTGACCCCTGTTTAATAGAAAATAACAAAGGATGTCAGCTATATTTTAACGAATTAAAGCATTGAAACGTTGAATGGATGGAGAGTGCGGTCAGCATGAATTTGTTTCGGAGGAAAAGCGTTGCGACTTTAATCGGCGCGGATGACGGGGGTCATGGCGGCGGTGTGAGGTTAAGCAAGTCCCTGGGGGCCTTTGATCTGGCCATGCTGGGTGTGGGCTGTATTATCGGAACAGGGATTTTTGTTATCACCGGTGTGGCGGCGGCGGAGCATGCCGGGCCTGCTTTGGTCTTATCTTTTATTATTGCGGGGATAGCCTGTGTGTTTGCAGCACTGTGTTATTCGGAATTTGCCTCCACCGTTCCTGCTGCGGGAAGCGCGTACACGTACAGCTACGCTGCATTTGGTGAGCTTCTGGCATGGATTCTCGGCTGGGATTTGATATTGGAGTACGGGGTCGCCGCATCGGCCGTGGCCAGTGGTTGGTCAGGCTACTTCCAAAGTCTCTTAAGCGGCTTCGGACTGCATGTTCCCCATGCGCTTTCAAGCGCTTTCGATCCGGCCAACGGCACCTACTTTGATTTGCCGGCAGCGCTGATTATCCTCCTTATCGGCTTCCTGCTTACTCGGGGTGTGAAGGAAACCGCCCGCTTCAACACGCTCATGGTTATTATTAAGATTGCGGTTGTGCTGCTGTTTATTGTGATTGGTGTATGGTATGTGAAACCTTCCAACTGGACGCCCTTTATGCCCTTCGGCTTCCAGGGTGTCGCCTCCGGAGCCAGCGCCATTTTCTTCGCTTACATCGGCTTTGACAGTGTATCCACTGCGGCGGAGGAAGTCCGCAATCCCCAGCGGGACATGCCCATCGGCATTATTTCGTCCTTGGCCATCTGTACATTGCTTTATGTTGTCGTTTCCCTGGTTTTGACGGGAATTGTGCCTTACACCGAACTGAACGTCAAGAACCCTGTGGCTTTTGCGCTTGAATATATTGGTCAGGACTGGGCTGCTGGTCTTCTGTCCCTTGGTGCCATTGCCGGGATTACCACCGTGCTCCTGGTACTGCTGTTCGGACAATCCCGTTTGTTCTACGCCATGTCCCGCGACGGTTTGCTGCCGGGCATTCTGTCCCGGATGAACCCTAAAACCAAAACACCTGCAGTAAACACATGGATGATTTGCGCGGTTGTCACTGTGGTGGCCGGCTTCATTCCGCTGGGCCGTCTGGCCAGTCTGACCAGCATCGGCACGCTGTTTGCCTTCTCTGTGGTATCCCTTGGCGTATGGGTGATGCGCCATACCCAGCCGGATATCCGGCGCGGCTTCCGGGTTCCTTTGGTGCCTGTGATTTCCAGCTTGAGCGTACTTTCCTGCGGTTACTTGATGCTGCAGCTGGAGCTGTTCACCTGGATGGCTTTTGGGGTTTGGCTGATCATCGGCCTGTGCATCTATTTCCTTTACGGATACCGCCACAGCGCGCTGAACCGGACCGGAAAATAATCTAATATAAAAAAAGGCCCAAACCTGGGCCGGTAAGAGCCCCCGGATCAATAATGATCCGGGGATTTTTGTTGTTATGGTGAGGCCAGGGAGGAGGGGCGGAGAATGTTAGCGGAAGCCATATTCCGCTATGATCTCCCGGATGGGGTGGCGCGGCTGGATAGCGGAAGGAGATTTCCGCTAAACCGTGCTCACTGGGCGTAGAGCTTTCCGCATCAGGCCGTTAGCGGAAAATCGCTTCCGCTAAATGGCAGGATAAGCCGCACCAACCCTGAATAACGGAAAAACGCTTCCGTTATAACAACCGGGCGCTTTTCCCCATGCCACCGACCTGTCCCCATAACGGAAAAATGTTTCCGCTATTCGCCCAGCCTCACTTCCTCCACACTTGCGGTGTAGCCTTCAGGTGGAATCACCTGAAGCTCCACTGCCGCAGGCGCTTCTACACGGATGCGGATGGTACGTTTCTCTTTATCCGCCTGCCAGGACACATCCACCCGGCCGCCGCCGGGGAGGGGCACTGCGCCACGGGCCCAGTCCAAGGAGCCGAGCTGCGGCTCCACAATAATCCGGCTCCAGCCGTCGCTGTCCCCGCGCACACCCAGCACATGCCTGCCCAGGAAATACCCCGGCCCGGCCGACCAGGCATGGCAGTGGCTGCGGGTCAGCTCCAGCGGGTTGGCCCGCTCGTGCAGCGGCTTGGGGTAGGTTTCCCAGCAGGTGGTGGCTTCCTCGTCCACCATCTCGCTGTACCGGCTGCGCAGATCGGCGAAGAGCAGATCGTAGCGGTTCAGCTTGGCCAGCGCCTCGTGATAGAAGAAGGACATACACGGGCTGCCGATTTGGACAAATTCCGGAGGAGGGGATTGAATCATGTCTGCCACCCTCTTCTGCTTCTCTCCGTCAGGCACACCGGCCAGGAATGCCGCCACCTGTGTCTGCATGCTGAGTACATTGGAGAAGGTGCCGTCGGCATGGATACAATCCACATATGCTTGTTTCTCTTCCCGCCAGAGCCGCCGGTTAATGGCTACTTTCAGCTCCGCCGCCTGCCGGCGCAGCTCTGCTCCGGCAGTCCGGTCCGTGTAATCCGCCAGCACCGCCCCTGTGTCCAGCGCCTTGACCAGGAACATATTCTGGTGGGCCACCGTGCCGTCCCGGGGCTGGTCAATGGGCGCCCAATCCAGGAAGTTCCAGCCCTTCATGTTCAACAGCCCATGCTCATCCAGCCGCTGGCGGTAAGCGTCCAGAGTGGAGCGGACATGGGGATACATTTCCGCCGCAAATTCTGTGTCCCCCGTAAACTGCACATATTCCGCACAGGCTGTGATCCAGAAGAAGGTCCAGTTGGGGATCACACTGTTCCACCCGCTGGGCACCTGGTCCACATACAGCTCCGACTGGGACCGGGAGCCAGGCACCAGTCTCAGGCAGCGCTTCACGATTTCGCTTCCGCCGAACAGATAATAATTCACCAGAGCTTCATTGCGGGCGTCTCCCACCCAGAACACCTGCTCATAGGCCGGGCAATCCACGAAGGTATCCTCCATACACAGGCGGGTGGTATGGCGGCTGATCTCCCAAATATCGTTCAGCATCGGATCGGAGGAGTGGAAACGGCCCACCTGGGCCACGGGGTAGTTGCTTTGCAGCAGGTTCACCCGGTGCAGCCGGACTGGCCCGGAGGCATTGCGCACTGCCACAGCCAGATAACGGAAGCCCCGGCGGATGGGGGAGGAATACCGTTGCCAACCCTCCCGGCACACGTAGCGCATGGTGTTATCCAGTTGGTAGGTGTGATGGCGCCAGCCGTTCTTCATATATTCAAAACCGTACAAATCCAGAATGGTGCCCTCCGGCGCCTCCAATTCAAATTCCACATAACCGGAATATTCACGGCCAAAGTCAATCACCAATTCCGTATCCTCACCGGGAAAAAACGGAACTATAGCAGAGGCCGTATTGGCCATAACCACATTTTGCAGGGTATGAGGCACTGGTAACCGGGTCCTTTCCGGGGTCCAAACGAACAGCCCGAACAGGTCCTCGCCATTTACATGCTCTCTAC
>JAEWAA010000196.1 GCA_023391955.1 Bacillota bacterium
GTGTTGAGCAGCATCTGGAAGGAAGCGGGATGGGGCAGCATCATTTTCCTGGCCGCCATTACCGGTATTAATTCTGAGCTGTACGAAGCCGCCAGTATAGACGGCGCCAGCCGCCTGCAGCGGATCTGGTATGTGACGGTGCCCGGCATCAAGTCCACCATTATGGTGCTGTTCATTCTCCGCCTGGGCCATATTATGGGCAACGGCTTCGAGCAAATATTCGTCTTGCAAAATCCTATGAATCTCAGTGTGTCTGAGGTGTTCGAGACCTATTCATACCGCGTGGGGTTATTGGGCAGCCGATTCTCCTTCGGAACAACTGTGGGGCTGTTCACCTCCGTTATTGGCCTGATCTTCCTGATGATGGGTGACCGTCTGGCCAAAATGATGAAGGAGGATGGCATATGGTAAACAACGGCATAGGCGATCGGGTGTTTAGCGTATTCAACTATATTTTTGTGACCCTGTTTTCCGTGGCATGTTTGTTTCCCTTTCTTTATGTCGTCGCCTTCTCGGTAACGCCCTATACGGAGTACCTGGAGCATCCGCTTCGGATGATCCCCAGCCGCCTGGAGTTTGGCGCATACAAGCAAATTTTCCAAATGCCGCTAATGTGGAGCGGCTACAAGGTTACGATATTGATTACGCTTGTTGGTGTGGCGCTGAACATCCTCCTGTTGGTTATTTCCGCTTATCCCCTGTCCAAGCCGGATTTGAAGGGGCGGAATGTCATTCTGGCGCTTATCGTGTTCACCATGTTCTTTAACGGCGGCCTCATTCCCAACTTCTATCTGATTAAGACGCTGGGTTTGTACAATACCATCTGGAGCTTGATCCTGCCTGGAGTTTTGGGAGCGTACAACTTGATTTTGATGAAGAACTTCATTGGTTCCATCCCCCCCAGTCTGGAGGAGTCCGCCTATATCGACGGGGCCAATGAGATTAAGGTGCTGTTCAAGATTATTATCCCGCTGTCCAAGCCGGCCATTGCCACCTTCGTTATTTTCCATGCCGTCGGTCAATGGAATACGTTCTTCTCCGCCATTATCTATACCTCCAAACGCAGCTTATGGCCGTTGATGCTCATTCTGCGGGACTTGGTGGTGGAGGATGGCGGGTTAGCCCGGGATATGATGGATAATGGCAGCGTGACAGAATTCACCCTGAAGATGGCGATTATTGTATTTGCCACATTGCCCATTATTTTGGTGTATCCGTTCTTGCAGCGGTTTTTCATGAAAGGGCTGCTGGTGGGGTCCATCAAAGGATGAGTGCCTTAAGTGTTTGCTAGGTTATAGCTGCGACAGTTATGGCAGTTGTAATAGATAATCAGGATAAAGGGGAGATTTGTGTTGACTAGATCAAACAAGCTTTCGGCAAGTTTGCTGGCGTCCGCCCTTGTTTTGACTGCAGTTGTGTCGGGTTGTGGAAGCGGTGACAAAGAAACCAAAGGCACAGCCAATCCCGGTGCCTCTACTGGCGCAAGCACTGCGCCCAAAGCGCCGGTTACCATCAAGATGTTCAATCGGGTCAATGCAGGGATTATCGTAGAGAATAACCCGGTGGTCGCCGAGGCGGAGAAGCTGGCCAATGTGAAGCTGTCCATCGAAGCGCCTCCCATCAACAATTACACGGATAAGCTGAAGGTGATGATGGCGTCGGGCGAACTCCCGGATTTGATTTATAACTGGGGCGGCGCCGATGCCAGCATGGAAACCTGGGCGCAGAACGGTTTGCTGCTTCCCTTGGATGATAAGATCTCCAAGTATCCCAATCTGATGAAGAATATTACCAAGGAAATGTGGGACAGCGTCAAGTCTGTTAACGACGGCAAGATATATGTGATTCCGAGAACCAATATCGTCAACCATTGGGGCTTTATGGTCAACCAGGTATGGCTGGATAAGCTGGGGCTGAAGGCTCCGGAAACCCTGGATGAGCTGACCAATGTGCTGCGCGCATTCACCAAGAACGACCCGGACGGCAACGGCAAGGCAGATACCTTTGGCCTGAGTCAGATCGGTGTGTGGGCCCCCACCAACTTCATCGCCGGTGCCTTTGACCTGCCCTTGGTGAACGGGGTGAAGGATACGGATGGAAATTATAAGATCAAGGAGAAAATGTCCGGGTATCTTCCTTATCTGACCTACCTGAAGCAGCTGCACAGCGAGAAGATCATTGATCCCGAATTTATCATCAACAAGTCGTATGTGGATCTGGAGAAGCTGAATCAGGGGAAAGTGGGCATGGTGCCCTCCCATCAATATGGAGTTATGGTCAATCTGGGCCGGGACAAGGATGCGGACAAAAAGTTCACGTATCACGGTGTGCTGAAGAACAGCAAGGGAGAGGCGCGGAATCTGGTAACCGTTGCCACCTGGGGCGGCTGGATGATCAGCAAGAACAGCAAGAATGTGGATGAAGTGCTGCGGTTCCTGGATTGGGGAAATACCCCGGAAGCGAATGCATTGTTCCAGATCGGGTTGAAGGGTCTGACTTATGACAGCTATGATCCCGCCAGCAAGGCTCTCGTCCGCAGCACGGAGCAAGCCGCCAAGGTGAATACGCTGACCAGTACGTATATGACACTTGCCAATGCCATTAACGGGGAAGGCGCGATCATCGAGAATGCCGATTCCCCCGAGAAGCTGGCCAAGTTCAAGGAGCAGTGGACTGCCGCGCAGAAGAAGATGACCACCGAGAATGTGCCGGCTGTCCGTTCGCCCAAGCTGTTGAACCTGGGCAACACCATTCCCGATCTGATAAAGGAAAAGGATGAGCAGGAGCAGAAGTATATTACAGGTGAGATTACTGTGGATCAACTGAAGAGCTTCCTGGAGAAGAAATGGTATCCGGCCACAGCGGATGCTGAGAAGGAATATATCGAGTTTATGAACAAGCTGGCGAAGTGACAGACTGGAGTCTGGCCGACTATTCAGGTGGAATGACTGGGAGGGAAAGGAGTGACTTGAGGGCGAGTTTTTTGGCGGCTTTGAACCCTTACCATTCCAATCCAATCAAGGCCGGCAAAACGTGTTTGAGCCTCCAAGACACTCCTTTCCCGGTAAGGAATGAAACCCGATGAATATGCATTCGTCTACAACTCGGTCGGCTAAACTCCCGGTAGGCAAACGAAGTGAGGTGGACAAGATTGACTTTGAAGCAGCGCAAGGCGGAATTTGAAGCGCAGAAACGGATTTACGAAAGTGCAACCCTGCGATTTCATGGTGTGGACGGTTTTGATGTGTACAATGTGTCCATTCCGTTCACCCGAAACGGGAAGCGGTATTTGTTCGGGCGGGTAGAACGCCGCCAGGAGTGGGCCCGCTCCTGGGTCCGCCTGTTCGAGGAAACGGGACCAGACGAGTGGACAACAGTCGAGAATAGTATGATCTATACGCTGGAGGACCCTTACATCACAGAGATTGGTGATGAGCTGGTGCTGGGCGGGACACATGTGCAATATGACCGTGGATCATACAGCACCTTCTTCGGTTACTTTTTCCGGGGAACGGACCTACATGATTTGTACTATTTCACTACCGGCCCTGACAAAATGAAGGATATCCGCCTTGTTCCCCTGGCTGATGGCAGGATCGGCGTATTCTCCCGGCCTCGCAACAGCGAATTGAGAGGCAAGTATGGCAGTGAGTCCATGATCGGCTTCACGGTCATCAACAGTCTGGATGAGCTGACGGCGGATGTAATTGCCAACGCGCCTTACATTCAGGGCATCTTCGGGGAAGGCGAGTGGGGCGGCGTCAATCAGGCGTACCTGCTGGACAGCGGCAAAATCGGCATTATCGGCCACATCTGCTACCGGGATGAGGATGAGCACGGAGGAGAGCAACGGGTCTATATGAACATGGCCTTTGTTCTCGATCCGGCTACCCGCGAGACTTCAGATCTCCATCTCATCGGCACCCGCTCCTGTTACCCGCCGGGTCCGGCCAAAAAGCCAAACCTGACAGACTGCGTCTTCGCTTCGGGCATCGTTATGCGTCCGGACGGGAAGGCCGATTTGTACAGCGGCATTGGGGACTGCCAGACGGGGCGTATCACCATCGACTATCCCTTTGCAGGGCATGGGGCGTTATGGACAGGAGCAGCTCGCTAAGCGGTAATATCAAGAAAGCCCGGACCAGGTGGTCCGGGCTTTTGGCGTGTTTGGTTTAGTCAGCAGGGGGGGGGATCAGCAGAGACAGCCGCTTTTGCCGCCGGACAAGCTTTTGGCGTCAGCCAGCCGGTTCTCCGCCAGGCGGTCGGCTGCTTCGTGGGGAAGCATCCTTTCAACCGCGGCGATGCGGAACACTTCCTCCAGGTTCTGGCGGATGCTGGCTACCTGGCGGTAAGCTCGCTCCTCATTGTAGCCGCCTTGTTCGTTGGCGATATTGATCACGCCGCCTGCATTGATGACATAGTCGGGTGCATAGAGAATGCCCCGCTCTGCCAGCGCCAGACCGTGCCGCGGCTCCTTCAGCTGATTGTTCGCCGCACCGGCAACCACCTTGGCCTTCAGCACCGGAATGGTGACGTCGTTCAATGTAGCCCCCAAGGCACAGGGCGCATAAATATCGCAGGCGGCGCCATAGATGGCATCCGGGCTGATGATGGCGGCTCCGAATTCCGTCTCAACCCGGGACAAGGCTTCCTTGTTCAGGTCTGCCGCAACGATCCGGGCCCCTTCCTGGTGCAGGTGCTTGCAGAGATAGTAGCCCACATGGCCGACGCCCTGCACAGCCACCGTCAGGCCGGACAGGCTGTCCGAGCCGAAGGCTTCCCGGGCAGCAGCCTTCATACCCACATATACGCCATAGGCGGTAGCGGGAGACGGGTCCCCCGAGGAGCCCCTCTGCTTGCCCAGCCCTGCAACATACTGCGTATGCTCACTTACGATTTCCATGTCCTCCACACAGGTGCCTACGTCCTCTGCGGTAATATATCGGCCTGCCAGGCCCTGCACATAACGTCCGAAGGCCCGGAACATCGCTTCATTCTTCGCAGTTTTGGAATCGCCGATGATAACGGTCTTGCCGCCGCCCAACGCCAGCCCTGCCGCCGCATTCTTATAGGTCATGCCCCGGGCCAGCCGGAGCACGTCTGTCAGCGCCTCCTCCTCGGAAGCGTAATTCCACATGCGTGTGCCGCCCAAGGCGGGGCCTAGCGTGGTGTCGTGGATGGCAATAATCGCTTTGAGACCGGAGGCCTTATCCTGACAAAACACCACTTGTTCGTAATCGTCCTTCTCCATCACTTCAAACAGTTTCATGGCGCTCCACCTTCCTGATATGTACCGCTGATCCCTAGGGTGTATATACAAACCCTGCTCTTTGTCTCTCTTTATCAGCCTAAGACGGGCGGGGCTTTTCGTCAAGAAGGCAGCCGTGGTAAGATGAACGGGAATTCTTATTAACGGACTATTACCCAATAAATAGCAGTTGTCGGGAGGATGTTATGGAAAGGGAGCAGTTGACGGGCAATGCCAGGGAATATGCCGCGCGGGTCCACAGTGTAATGGATTATATCGACAATCACCTAGCCGATCCGCTGACGCTAGAGGAGCTCTCCCGGGTGGCGGGGTTCTCCAAGTATCATTTCCACCGGATCTTCGCAAGCCAAACGGGGGAAACCCTGTTCGGCTTTATTCAGCGGCTGCGGCTGGAGAAGGCGGCGCTCCTCTTGGCGAGTGACCCCGGAGTCAGTGTCACCGAGGCGGCGCTGGAGACGGGCTTTGGCGGGTCCTCCTCCTTTGCCAGGGGGTTCCGGCAGCGCTTCGGCGTCACACCAACCGAATGGCGGAGCAAAGCGGCGGAGGGCAATAGCAATTTCGGTATAACAGACCGCAATGGAAGCAACGCGGAGCGCAATTCGGGGAAATCGGCCGCGGCCTACAAGGTTTATATTGAGTATGCAGGCCATACTCAAACCTGGAGGTACGAAATGGAACAGAAAACAACGACAGTAACGGTAAAGGAAATTCCCGAATGGACCCTGGCCTATGTGCGCTATGTGGGCCCGTATGCGGGGGATGGGGAGCTGTTTCAACGGCTGAACGACAAGCTGTTCAAGTGGGCAGGCGCCCGTGGGCTGATCCGCTTCCCTGAAACCCAGCATCTGATCATGTACCATGACAGTCCTGAGATTACCGAGGAAGATAAGCTGCGGGTCAGCGTATGCATCACCGTGCCGGAGGATACGCAGGTGGACGGGGACATCGGCAAAATGACGCTTGCCGCGGGCAAATATGCCTTCGCCCGGTTCCGGCTGGGGGTCCAGGACTTCTCGGAGGCCTGGGCCTGGGTATACGGCACCTGGCTGCCGGATTCCGGGTTTGCCCCGGATGACGGGCCGTGCTTCGAGATGTATCCGGAGCCGGGGCCAGACGCCGAAGGACGGTTTGCCGTGGACATCTGCGTTCCGGTCAAGCCGCTCTAGGTAAAGGGGAGGCGGTGTGCGGGCGGGCTTATGAGAGCCATGTCCGCACACTGTCTTTTTGCCGCGTATAAGGGTAAGGCCGTGTATTCAGGTTTATCCTGCAACTCTATGGGCAATACTAGCAAGCAATCAAGAGACGCGATGGAGCGGCCGGAACGAAACAGGCAGGCTGTCAGCGGCGGGAACGGGCCTTGGGAGCGTGTTGGCGAGAAATGGTTCCTTGACACGAATATCCCGCTATGATAGAATGCTTTAGTGACCCTAAATTGTTAAGACGCGAGTCCCAGACAATCAGGGTTTTTAATTAGTTCAGGTTGTCTATGGGAGGTGTAAACATG
>JAEWAA010000237.1 GCA_023391955.1 Bacillota bacterium
CGGCTGGAGGAGCTGGGCTACAGCGTGTTTACCATGCCGGTGGAGCCGCTTCCCCATATGTACGAAACGCTGGAGGAGCTGAAGGAGGCAGGCCATGAGCTGTATCTGCATACCGGCGGCGAGGAAAAGAACCAGTGGCGCAAAATCACCCAGCTGCAGCTTGCGGCGTACTTTGACAACCGGGTGTTTATATCCCGGCACAAGGACGTGGAGGCGCTGGCCAAAATCATGGACAAGACGGATTTTGACCCCACGATCACCTGGATGGTGGGCAATTCCCTGCGGACGGATATTATTCCCGGCTTGGAGCAGGGAATTCATGTCATCTACATCCCTGCGCCCAATGAATGGCATTACAATGTGGTGGATATTACGGTGAAGCCCAAGGGGGCGTTCCTGACGCTGAACAGCTTGAATCAGGTGCCGGCTGCTATCCGCGAGTATATCCAGGGGCATGGTCAGGGCGGATTCCGCGCAGCTATCTCTAGCGGCACGGAGGAAACCTGGTCCAGCGCACCGTCTACTTAAAGGAGAGGGAGTTGGCGGCGGCCGGCGGTTCATGCTTGATCGGATTCTTTTGATGAGTGGACAATATGAGGTTATAAAATGCGGCCAGGCCCGTATACATATAGTACAAGTTGAACAAGTCCACTATCCGCGGGGCAAGCTCCGCGGCAAACAAGAGGAGGATTCAGGCATGAAACTGCAAACCGTGCTGCGGCTGGCCGCTGTGGCAACCGTCACCGCCATGCTCTCCACCGGCTGCTCCCTGATTAACAAAAAAGAGGGGGCCCAATCCATTGATCCGCCTCCCACCGGAGCGGATGCCGCGGTTCAAACCTCCGCCGTTCCCGTTAACGCCGAAACCGGCAGGCAGGTAACCCTTTATTTCAAGGACCCCAAGGGTATGGTGGCACCGTTATCGGTGTACATCCCGAAAACCCTGGAGGTGGCGCGCAAGTCTCTGGAGTATATGGTAGAAGGGGCTGCCGCCGTTCCCACCGGCTTCCAGGCCGTTCTGCCCAAAGGCACCGCCATCAAGGGCATTGATCTGAAGGCCGACCAAAAGCTGGCGGTGGTGGACTTCTCCAAGGAGTTCAACAACTACAAAGCCGAGGACGAACGGAAGGTTCTGGAGGCGGTGGTATGGACGCTGACGGAGCTGGACAATGTGGAGAAGGTCTCTCTCCGGGTAGAGGGCAAGGAGCTGAAGGAGATGGCTCTGGCCAAAACCCCGGTAGATTCAGTGATGAGCCGGGCCATGGGCATCAACCTGGAATTCGGCAGCGGGCTTAACCCCGGCCAGTCCGTTCCGGTTACGCTGTACTTCCAAAACAAAACCGCCGAGGAATTCAGCTACTATGTGCCGGTAACCCGTATGGTGAAACGGACTGAGGATGTGGCCGCCGCAGCTGTGGAGCAGCTTATTAAGGGCCCGGACAGCAGCAAGGGTCTGGCCTCCGTGCTGGCGCCGGACACCGGACTGCTGCAAATCCAGCTGTCCCAGGACAACACGGTGGTTACCGCCAACTTTAACGATAAGCTGCTGGGCTCCGATAAGCTGATCCCGGCCAGCACGGCCCAGGCGCTGATTCTGTCCCTGACGGAAACAACCGGCGCGGGCAAGGTGCAGCTGATGGTCAACGGCGATACCAAGGTGTCCGCCACCGACAAAACCAGCTATGCCAAGCCGGTAGCTGCACCGGACCATATTAATCCCGCCAAGATGTAAGCCAGGCGTGGAAGGGGGGCCAGATCTTGGCCCACCCGCTTATACAGCAGTCTGCCCGAGTCCCCTCCGGCAGGCTGCTTTTTGCGTTGGGGCGGGGCGTGGATGCTGAGCTGAGCGTGGCTGCAAAGCCTTGACTGGGTGGGTGCCGGCTGGCAGCTCGCTGAGCGTTAGTTCCACGCCGCCCTGCTGCTCTGCCAGTTCCACGGCGCTCGCTACTCTGGCAGTTCTGCGTCCGCCCGGCTGGGGATTTGGCTAACGGAACTCAGCGACCCTTAGCGGCGCAAAAGTTCACTTTTGGAAATGTAACGGAACTGAGAGCACCTTAGCGGGGGAAAGAGGCGGAATGTGCACACAAATCAGCCTTTAAGCGCTTCTCAGTTCCGTTAAATCTGGAAAACAACCCAATTAGTTGGTTAAGAGCCTCTAAGTTCCGTTACGCCAGCTGCTCCCCCACCCACCAGCTAATTCCCCTCGTTATGCAGATTCCTAAACTCCAGCGGAGTCATCCCCTCCCGCTCCCGGAAGCACCTGCCGAAGTAGCTGGTTTGGGAGAAGCCTACCTCCAGCGCGACGGTTTTGACGGGCAGGCCGGTGGTGGCCAGCAGGCGTTTGGCGTGGAGCAGCCGGGCTTCCAGCAGGAAGTCGGGGAAGGACATGCCGAAAGCGGCGCTGAAGGTCCGGCTGAAATGATGGGGACTGTATCCTGCTACGTCAGCCGCTTCCTCCAGCGTCACAGGCTCATGGCTGTGGGCCCGGACATAGTTGGCTGCTGTCCGGAGCTTGTCCGCAGACAGATTGGCCGGGACGTTCAGTTGGGTGGCGGTGGTTTGCAGCCGGGTCAAAAGCTCGTACAGGGTGGCGGCCACGCTGTGTTCATCATCCACCTGATAGTCCCGTCCCAGCTCCAGCAGATTCTCCATCAGGGTCTCGATGGGAGCCAAACGGGACAGTCCGAACAGCCAGGGTTCGTCCAGCCCTTTGCCGTTCAGCAGCTCCTCCAGATGCGCCCCGTAGAAATGGACCCACCGGATGCTCCAGGGGTCACTGGAATCCGACTGGTAGGTTTGGCGGAGTCCGGGTCCATACAGGAAACCCTGTCCCCGGGTCAGCTCGTAGGACTTGGTTCCGGTGTGGAGATAACCCTTGCCCTCCAGCACAATATGCAAGTTATAGTTCCGGTCCATATTGTTCTCGGTAGTCCGGTATTCCCGGTTGACCCGGTGCTCGGGAAAATCGCTGTAGCCTCCCACAAAATCCGGAAAGCAGATAAACCGGGGAAAAACCGGCTTGGGTAAATAGATGTGCTCGTGCATAGGGCAGCTCCTGATTAACGCAACATTTTGATACTATATTTAAGTTACCATAATACATTCAACAATACGCCGGAAATGGCATAACAACATTTTAATACTATTCGCAGGATTTTGTCATTTCAACCGGGTATCCCATTCGCTACAATGAAGGTGACAAAGGACGGAAGGATGTGGGCGGATGGAAAAATCCATACGTATGGATAAATTGACGCTGGGCGTCTGCTATTACCCGGAGCATTGGCCGGAGGCGCTGTGGGAGGATGATTTCCGCAGGATGCGCGAGATGGGCATTGTCGTGGTGCGGATGGCGGAATTTGCATGGGCGATTTTTGAGCCGGAGGAGGGGAAATTTGATTTCGGCATGTTTCACCGGGTTCTGGAGCTGGCGCACCGTTATGGGCTGAAGGTGATTCTGGGCACACCAACTGCTGCACCACCTGCCTGGTTGACCCATAAATATCCTGAGGTGTTGAACGCGGATGTGACGGGGGAGCTGTACCGGCACGGTCTGAGGCGTCATACCAACTACACCAGCGCAAAATACCGGGAGCTGTGCCAGCGGATCGTCCGGCGGATGGTAGAGGCCTACAAGGATCATCCTGCTGTCATCGGCTGGCAGATCGACAATGAGTTTAATTGTCACATGGATGTGTTCTACGCCGAAACCGATCATGCCGCGTTCCGGGAATGGCTGAAGGACAAGTACGGGACGTTGGACAAGCTGAATGAGGCGTGGGGCACCGTATTTTGGAGCCAAACCTATACCGCCTGGGAGCAGGTGCACCTCACCCGGCATATGGTCAGCCGCTCTCCCAACCCCCATTTGGCCCTGGACGAAAAAAGATTCATCTCAGACGTTACGATTTCCTTCGCCAGGCTGCAGACAGAGATTATCCGGGAGCTGGCCCCGCATCATTGGATTACCACTAACGGCATGTTCGGGCATCTGGACAACCATGAGCTGACAGAGGAATTGCTGGATTTTTTCTCGTATGATTCCTATCCGCAGTTTGGCTCCTTGGATGCGGTCAATGAGGAGGCGCCGCTTCTGGACCGGGCATGGAGCATGAAGCTGTCTCAGGTCAGGTCCATTTCGCCAAACTTCTGCGTCATGGAGCAGCAGTCCGGGCCGGGAGGTTGGGTGGACGCTATGGCCATGGGCACACCCAGGCCGGGGCAAATCCGTTTGTGGTCCTACCAGTCCGTGCTCCACGGAACGGACTTGTTGGTTTATTTCCGCTGGCGCACAGCTACGGTAGGCACTGAAATTTATTGGCATGGGATAAATGATTACCACAACCGGCCCAACCGCCGCGTGCGGGAGGTGACACAGATCGGTGGAGAATTCGCCAGCCTGGGGAACAGCTTGATCGGAACCGCCTACCAGGCAGAGGTGGCCATCATGCAGGATTACGACAACAGTTGGGACGGGGAGCTGGATGCCTGGTGCGGTCCGCTCCAGCGGCGGAGCGTCCGGGCCTGGTACAAACGCCTCCAGCAACGCCATATTCCGGCGGATATGATCACACTGCGTGCAGCCACTCCACTGGAGGAGCTGGCCGCATACAAGGTCATTGTGTATCCGCACCCGGCAATCATGACGGACGAGACGGCGGCGCTCCTCACCCGGTTTGTGGAGCAGGGGGGCATTATTATCTTCGGCGCCCGGACCGGGTTCAAGAATATCCATGGCCACTGCTACATGCGGCCGTTCCCGGGACCGGTTGCCGGACTGTGCGGTATCACCGTGGAGGATTTCACCCTGGTGAAGGGAACGGTTGCCCCGGCGGAGCTGCGGTGGAAGGATGGCCAGCTGGAAGCGGGAACCAAAGCCGAAGGCTTTAACGAAATTCTGCAGGTGGAGGATGCGGATACGGAGGTCCTAGCGGAATACGCCAGCGAATATTATGCGGGCAAACCTGCTCTGACACGGCGGTCCGTGGAAAAGGGGCAGGCTTGGTATTATGGCGCAGCTTTTTCGGAAGCGGTGGTGGATGCCATTGCCGATGAGCTGGGGTTGGTGTCCCCGGCAGCTGACTTTCTGGAGGCTCCCGCGCAGGTGGAGCTGGGCATCCGGGCGGCAGGGGACAAACGTTTCCTGTTTGTCCTGAACTATTCCGGGGAGCCTGCTCCGGTGCAGCTGAAAACCACGCTGAAGGACCTGCTGTCGGGAGCGGTCCTGGAGCAGGACACCTCCTTGCCTCCGTACGGCGTGTGGATTCTGGAGCTGCCGAAAGTAGCGGAGTAAGGTTGTTGACGGAAGTGGAAGAAGGTGCTGCTGTCAGCTTCAGTCGTCGGGTAGTAGCGTTGTGCCCTGATCGCCAGAGGGCCTGATCCTGTGCTGATTGCCCTTCTGCGTATTCTAACGGCGGCAGGAGCCGCTATTTGGCGGAAAAACGGGATGGGGAAATTGTAACGGAAGTGAGCGCCGCTATTTGCCTCCGAAACGGGCATTTCTTGCCCAATTGGTGTAAATAGCGGCTCTGGCCGCACTAGCGATGCACTAAACGTAACATGGCTAGTTGGATGCCTAGAGATAGGGATAAACATGCTTTTGTTGAAAATATTTACATGTTCTTCTCTGCTCTTCATCAAAAAAGAGAATAGGCAGCTAAACATGGCGGCGTTTTCCTTTTTTTGGATATCTGTTTGTTACTTCACGATGATTTTTTTGAGTACCTGTTCTTCCTTTGGCGGCCTGTCCACTACTTGTCGTCCTCTCGACGTTCGGGTGGGCTTCCTGTGTAAGGCCTCTTGGAATACTTTCCACTGAGCATGAGCGTAGATCCGAATCCATTGCAGTACGTCCCATACGGTTTTGGATGTTTGGGTCCGCAAGTGGATCAGCCTGCACAAGGCAAAGGCAATGAGAGCCAAGTACATTTGGTTCCAGATGCCCTCGGGCGAGTAGCTGAACACTTGGATTAGCCGTAAATGCTGTTTCATCCACTTGAAAAAAAGTTCAATGAGCCAGCGCTGCTTATATATCTGTGCGATTTCTACTGCGCTTCGGTTCCAGCAATTGGTCACCACATGGTAACACCGTCCATGTTCATCCTCGAAGACCACAAGACGTACCGGAACCTTGCACTTATTCAGGATGACCTTTTGGTCGAAGGTGATGAAGGACTTGTCAGCCTTGGAAATTCGATAATCCCGCCTGACGATCCATCGGGTACTTTCCCGGATGCGGCACACAAACAACAGGTTCTGCTCCGTCCATTTCTCAAAGTGCTCGTGTTTTTGGTAGCCGCGGTCCATGACATGAATCGCATCGGGGTCGGTCACCAACTCGACTGCAACTTCCGTTTCATTGACATCGGCAGTAGAGGCAATGATGCGATCCGGAAAAACGGTTGGCGAACGGTCCACTACCACACGCGTATGCATTTTGACGCCTTGTTTGCTTGACGAGCAATAAGCCCAGCCAGCCAGATGCAGCGGCAATTTCAACTCTGTGGCATCCACCAAGCATAATTTTCCTAGAGCCATCGGGGATTTCCCCTGCTGAAGGGCTTGAATTTGCTTCACTAAACCGACAAACAAGGCTTGCAGGGAAGAGGTGCAGAGTTTCGGTGTTTTCCGAGACAACGCGGAAGCGCTGATGGATTCGAGCTTTGTCAGTTTGCGCAAGGTCTTATGGGCATGAAGTTGTTCGGCGATTTGCTTGTAGGATCGTAAGTTTAAGAGCTGACCGACAACGTGCAACTGGATGGTCGAGCCGACAAACAATTGTTTCGCTCGATGATCATCCAGATCGGAACGATACTGGCCTATGTCAAGGAGACGAAGGCATTGACAAAGGGTAGACAAATTCGATATGTTATCCATGAGGGCTCCTTTTGTAAGGGGGATGGATAACGCGCCATCCTTCTACATTAGGAGTTTTTTTCAGCTTTGACCAGGTGACAACGTTCAAATTAACCCATATTTAGGAATATTGGATAATTCCATGTTAGGTTTGACGCATCGCTAGTGCTCTGGCCGCCGTTAGCCTAGGGAAGCTGCCCATTTTGGACAAATAGCGGCTTTCACCGCCGTTAGCCTTCCCGGCATCCGCTACCAGCCTCCCACTCACTAGTCTCCGGAATCCAGCCTCCGTCCCATCAGTCCCGCCGCGGTGCGGTATCCGCCCACCCCGGCACAAAATAGGAGCTGTCCCCAACAGAAAAACCTGTTGGTGAGGACAGCTCCTTTGTCATAGGCCGCTTATCCTGCCGCTCCGCACTCCGGAAGCGGCTATTCCTGCGGCTTCCCGGTGGAGCTGCGAACGATCAGCTCGGAGGGCAGCACAATTTTGCGGGTGCTGGCGGGGGCGCCGGATTGGATTCGCTCGATGAGCAGCTGCATGCCGAGAAAGCCCATATCGTAGGCGGGCTGCTTCGCCACCGTCAGGAAAGGATTGTAATCCGGGATGATATCCGGATCATCGAAGCAGGTGACGGCCATCTCCTCCGGCACGCGGATCTGCAGGGTCCGCAAGGCCCGCAGCGTATTCACGCCGATGAAGTTGTTGGCCGCCAGAATGGCGGTGGGCCGTTCCCCCTGCTGCAGGGAAACCAGCTTGGTGATAATCTCGTCGAAGTTGTCCTGCTTGAAGTGGGTTTCGATCATATATGCCGGATTGGGCTCAATCCCGGCAAGCTGCAGGGTTTCCCGGAAAGCCTGGTCCCGCTCCCGCACATTGGAGAGGGAGGAGGGCCCGTTGATAAAGGCAATCTTCCGGTGCCCGAGCGCAATCAGATGCTGCACCAGTTGGCGGGTGGTCTGGAAGTTGTCGCCGGAGATAGAGTCCGCCGGCACCTGGGGGATGGTGCGGTCCACGTACACAAAGGGAATATTGCGTTTCACCAGCTTTTTCACATGGCTGGCGGAAGCCTCACCGGAGGGCACCAGCAGCACCCCGTCCACTCCTGCAGACATGAGCATGCCGATATATTGGGACTCCTTGTCCGGATTTTCGTCGGTATTGCCCAGAATCAGATGGTAGCCCAACTGCAGCGCCTTGTCCTCCGCCCCCCGGGCGATATTGGTGAAGAAGGGATTGGAGATATCGGGAATAACCAGCGCCACCAGCCGGGTTTCCTTGGAGGTCAGGCTGCGGGCCTGTTTATTGGGCACATAATCCAGCTCGCGGATCACCTCCTCCACCTTCAGGCGGGTGGATTCCTTAATCAGCGGCGATTTATTAATCACACGGGAAACAGTCATGGGAGAAACATTGGCCCGTTTGGCGATATCGTATATGGTGACCATAAAGGGGACTTCTTCCTTTCGGCTTCTGCTTATTCCTTATTACCCATGATGAAACATACACGGTGAATTTTCAAGTCCTATGTGGTTGACCGATATAAACTGCGGTGTTATTATTTTGTTATCGGTAACACAAAAATATCAGAAAGGAGTGCTAAAGTGAACATCATCCGAATGATTGACCTGTCCCAGGAGCTGTACCACAACTGCCCGGTCCTGCCGGAGTTTGCTCCGCCGAAGCTGGACTACATCCTGGTGGGCCCTAGGGACGGCTGGAATCTGGAGCAGCTGACCATGAACCTGCACACCGCCACTCACATGGATGCGCCTGCACATATGGCCGATTTCCGGCTGACTCTGGACGCCATTCCTGTGGAACGGTTCCAGGGCAGGCTGGTTGTGCTTGATATGAGCGGCAAAAAGCCCGGTGAACCGGTGATGGTAGCCGATCTTCTGCCTTACGCAGACCGGCTGTCCGGGGAGCCGGTGGTTTTCCTGTATACGGGCTGGGGGGAGAAACGCTCCTGGACACGGGAGTTTATTTACGAATCCCCCTACCTCTCCAGTGAAGGCGCCGGATATTTGGTGGAGCAGGGAGTGCGGGGAGTGGGCATCGACCACTTCAGCATCGGGGGCACCGGCCCGGACAATGAGGACACCCACCGGACTCTGCTAGGGTCGGGAATATGGATTGCAGAGGGTTTGCAGCTGGATGATCCGGCCCTGTTGAAGGGCCAGTGGCATGTATTTTCCCTCCCGGTCAAAATCAGAGACAGCAGCGGGGCCCCGGCAAGAGTGGTCGCCGTCCAATGGAAGGAAGAGGAGTAATCACCCATGAAGTACCGCAGATTAGGTAAAACAGATTTGAATGTGCCGGTTTTGAGCTTTGGAGCCTCTTCCCTGGGCTCGGTTTTCCATGAAACGAATGATGCCGAAAGCATCCGTACCGTCCATACCGCCTTGGACTGCGGCATGAATTACTTGGACGTCTCCCCCTATTACGGGTTGTTGAAGGCGGAGCGGGTGCTGGGTCAAGCCTTGAAGGGCATTCCCCGGGACAGCTATATTCTCAGCACCAAGGCCGGGCGTTACGGAGAGAACGAGTTTGATTTCTCCTACAGCCGTATTCTCCGAAGCGCGGAGGAAAGTATGCAGCGGCTGCATACGGATTACCTGGACATTCTGTACCTCCATGATATCGAATTCGCCGACGTGAACCAGATCATAGAGGAAGCGCTGCCTGCCCTGCAGGAGCTGAAGACACAAGGGAAAATCCGGTATACCGGGATTTCGGGGCTGCCTTTGTCCATTTTCAAAAAAGTGCTGAAGGCTCATCCGGTGGATGTGATTCTATCCTACTGCCATTATTCGCTTAATGACGATTCGCTGACGGAGCTGCTTCCCGGACTTGCCGCAGCCGGGACAGGGCTGGTGAATGCCTCGCCGCTGTCCATGGGGCTGTTGACCGGGAACCCGGTCCCCGCCTGGCATCCGGCGACCCCGCCCATCCGGGAAGCCTGCCGGAGGGCGTTTGAATTTTGCGAAGCCCAAGGCTATTCCCTGCCCAAGCTGGCCATTCAGTTTTCCGTGGGCCACCCCGGTATTCCCACAACCCTGGTAAGTACGGCTAACCCGGAGAACATCCGCCGCAACGCCGCTTTTGCCCTGGAGGAGCCAGACTCCGACATGATGGAAAAGGTACTGGAGCTGCTCAAGCCTGTGCAGCGTCTATCCTGGCATAGCGGCAGGCCGGAGCATAATGAGGAGGTGCGGGTGGAATGAAAAGCATCGTATGTGTGGAGCCGGGCCGTTTTGAGATGAGAGAAGCGCCGGTTCCTGTACCCGGTCCGGGGGAAGCGCTGGTGCGGATTCACCGGGTGGGAATCTGCGGCACAGATCTGCATGCCTACAGGGGAAAGCAGCCGTATTTCGAATATCCCCGGGTGCTGGGGCATGAACTGTCCGGCGAAATCGTAGAGATAAATGGGCAGGACCCGGATTTGGCCCCCGGTGACCAGGTATGTGTGATTCCCTATGTGCATTGCGGAGAATGTATCGCCTGCCGCAGCGGCAAAACCAACTGCTGCACCAAGATGAGCGTAATGGGGGTGCATCAGGATGGGGGTATGCGGGAATATATGACCGTTCCCCTGCGGCATCTGGTCAAAACCGAGGGACTGGCTCCGGAGCAAGCCGCCATTGTGGAATGCCTCTGTATCGGCGCCCACGCCGTCCGGGTGGCGGATGCCCGTGCCGGCAGCTGGGTCATGATTATCGGCGCAGGGCCAATCGGACTGGGCGCTATGCGGCTTGCTAAGCTGGCGGGAGCGCGGGTTATCGCCATGGACATCAATGAGGAGCGGCTGCGCTTCTGCAAGCAGTGGGCTTCTGTGGATGAAACGGTAACTGCCGGGCAGGAAGCGCTGGCAGCGGTGGAGAAGATAACAGGAGGGGATTTTCCAGTAGCTGTCATCGACGCCACCGGCAACACCAGCTCCATGGAGCAGGCCCTCCATTTTGTAGCCCATGGGGGCAGGCTGGTGTACGTGGGGCTGGTGAAGTCGGATATTACCTTCCATGACCCCGACTTCCATAAGCGGGAAATGGCCATTATGGGCAGCCGCAATGCCATGCGGGAGGATTTCCTGGATGTGATTGAGGCCATACGGACAGGCAAAATCGATACGGATTCCTTTATTACCCACCGGGCAGGCTTCGCGGACATGATCGGGCAGTACGAGGAGTGGCTCCGTCCGGAATCAGGCGTCATCAAGGCCATTGTGGAGCTGTAGCAAGCGTATTTGAAAGGGTTATCATTTTTTCATTCCTATAAAAGGTGGTACAGTTCATGACTCTTCTATCGGAAACAGCAATGTGGTTTGATGCTCCGGCCAAGGTGTGGGAGGAGGCGCTGCCTGTTGGCAACGGATGTCTGGGCGGCATGGTGTACGGAACGGTGGAGCAGGAGCAGATTCAATTTAATGAGGATTCCGTCTGGTACGGCGGACCGCGGGACCGCAACAATCCCGATGCCTTGGAGAATCTGCCGCTGATCCGGCAGCTGCTGTTTGAGGGCAGGCTGAAGGAGGCCCACCAGCTGGCGGAGATGGCCTTCTCCGGCACACCGAGAAGCCAGCGGTATTATTTGACCGCAGGCGATCTGATGATCCGCTTCGAGCATCCTGCCGGAGAGCAGCTCCACTACCGGAGAGAGCTGGATTTGGAGCAGGCGCTGGCCTCCACTTCCTACCAGTGCGGAGGTGTTACCTTCCGCCGGGAGGTATTCAGCAGCTTCCCCGACCAGGTGATGGCTATCCGCCTGACCGCTGACCGGCCTGGGGCGCTGACCTTCACGGCCCGGTTCGAACGCAAGAAGGGGCGGCATGTGGATGCCGTCTACAAGCACAGCCCGGATACTCTGGTTATGGCCAATGACTGCGGCGGACGGGACGGGGGCAGGTACAGCGCCGTGGTCAAAGCAGTTGCAGCAGGCGGCAGCGTCCGGGTCATCGGCGAGCACCTCCGGGTGGAGCAGGCGGATGAGGTGACGCTGCTCCTGGCTGTGGCCAGCACCTTCCGGCACCCGGAGCCGGAGCAGCATTGTTTTGGCCTTCTGGAGCTGGCGGCCGCCTTGCCGTACACGGAGCTGAAGAAGCGTCATATCGCCGACTACCGTGCGTTGTTCCAGCGGGTCACCCTCCAACTGGGTGGCCTGACACCAACTGAAGAAAATCCGGACAGCCTGCCCGTCCCCAAACGGCTGGAGAGGGTGAAGGAAGGCGCAGATGATCCGGGCCTCTTCACCCTGTACTTCCAGTTCGGCCGTTACCTGCTTATCTCCTGCAGCCGTCCAGGCGGATTGCCTGCCAATCTCCAGGGAATCTGGAATGA
>JAEWAA010000028.1 GCA_023391955.1 Bacillota bacterium
CCTCCGGAAAATACGTCACCACATGCGGCCGTCTGGTCTGCAGGACTTTTCCGGCCATCCCGTTGCCCATACGGACTGTAATTTTTTTGTACCGTTCGGATTGGGCGCCAAGTGCAATTTTCCAATGGATATCCCGGTAATTGGCATCCGCCAAGGCCAAAGCGACAAAATCCAGCGCCATAGCGGTCTTCAGCTGCTGCAATTCCAGCTGAATCTGCTGCTGTGTCGTAAGCGGTTGGCCGCTTTCGTTAATCAAAGTCAAGCAGCCCCCTTCGCAGCGCAAATTTCATCAATTCGCGGCGGTTATTCAATTGCAGCTTTTCCATAATATTCGCCTTATGATTCTCCACCGTTTTCACACTGATGGTCAAAAGCTCTGCGGCTTCCTTATTGGTATATCCCTTGGCAACCAGCGTCAGAATTTCCTTCTCCCGCTCGGTTAACGTCTCGAAGGTATCCGTCATCTCCTTAGTCTGACCCTGCAGATAACCCTCTATGACCTTCTTGGTGGCATTCGGATGCAGGTAAACAAGCCCTTGATGTACCTGCAGGATCGCCGTTATCAGCTCCGACATGGGCGCCGACTTCAGTATGTAGCCTGACGCTCCAGCCTTCAGCGCACGGAACAAATACTGGTCCTCGTCATGCATGGTAAGAATGATGACCTTCACCTCAGGCATGGATTGCACCAGCTCGCTTGTGGTATACAAACCGTCGCGGCCATTGGGCATGCTCAGGTCCATGAGCACCAGATCAGGGTGCAGCTCGAGGGCCTTTTTCATACAGGATATGCCATCCTCTGCTTCGCCTACTACCTTGATCCCCGGCTTCGCATCCAGCACGGCCCGGAGTCCGTCCCGGACAACAGCATGATCATCTACAATCAATACTTTAATATCCATTACGTATTCTTCCCCCTGTTACCTGGTGTGCTGGCCGGTGATGGGCACCTTAACCCGGATAACCGTCCCTTGTCCCGGTGCGGATTCGATCTCAAATTCCCCGCCCAGAATGTTCACCCGTTCCTCCATACTATACAGTCCAACGCCCTGGCGCAATTCCGTCGTGATCACAAACCCGGTCCCATAATCGCGGATACCCAATTCGGCAAACTCCGGCTGCAGCTTCAGTTTGACATCCACCACTTCCGTCTGAGAATATTTCGCCGCATTGGTAAGCGCCTCTTGCACGATCCGGTAGAGCGCAATTTCGTGGGCTGACGGCAGACGGCCGCTGTCCCCTTCCATGGTAAACAGCACTTGAATGCCGAATTTTTGCCCGTACAGCCGCACATAATTCCGCAGGGCCGGCACCAGCCCGATATCATCCAAGGCAGAAGGGCGCAGCTCAGCGGACAAGTCCCGGATATCCTCAATGGTATGCCGGATGGATTCCTGCAAGGACGTCATCGGCTCATCCTCTGCTGCGTCCTCCTCCGTCTCCTGCGATGCCTTAATGATCTCTGTCTGGATGAGAATGCTGTACAGGGACTGGCCGATACCGTCATGCAGCTCACGGGAAATCCGCTTCCGTTCGTTTTCCTGCGCGGACAGAATGGAGTGTGTGATCATCCTGGCAATCTGGTTCTGCTCCTCCTGGCGCTGCCCCTCCACCTCCTGCATACGAAGAATATTCAAAGGACCATAGATCGGGTCCTGGTATTGCGACAGGCTGGCATTCATTGACTTCTTCAACCCGCTTGGCGTCGTCAGCTGCAGCGTCATTACCTGCGCCCCCGGCTCCGTAATAAAACAATTCTGGTACGAGCAGAGCTTATGCAGCCCCGGATAATTGGAGCACACACTGCAAAAATTCAACACAGCCGCTTCCTCGCCGATCTGCATCATCTGCCCGGCTACCGGATTCATCCGGATAATATTCAGCTCCTGATCCAGCACCAGAATCCCGTCGGGACTATGGGTAAACACATTCGCCAGCAGTTCCTGCTCCGACCGCAGCTTGTGGCTCTGCCAATAAATCATAAAGAAGAACAGCGTGATAATCATCAGCACGAACAAAAAAATCGGAACATACTCCAGCCAGCCCCGCTCCTGCTCATGCAGAATCGCCCGGATCGCCAACACAATAATCAGCGTTGTCGTCACAGCCAAAATCCCGTTCTTTACCATAAACTTCACAAACGTCTTCGTCTTCTGAAACGTCGTCATCCCGGCGCCTTCCCTCCGTCATCACGTCATATTGGAATTATAGCATTGATTGGGGATGAAGGTGGTACGACATTTCGTTACGATCCTTTCACTTCTTTATGCTTGCAGCCGTGGTCGAATGGATCAGATATAAAAGCGCAATTGTACTGGACGATATGTCCGTTATCCCGCATGTAATAATAGATCTTTTGAGGTTCATCTCGAAAAGTGACATCAACACTAAACGTCGGCAATTTGGAAAATTGGCCTTTCAACGTGGAAATATCCGCTTCTTGGTAACCTTTTTCCTCCACCAAATAAGATTGGACATCTTTCTCTAACTGATAGACGGTTAACTTGATCCAACCAAATAGAATCGCAATCCCTACAAAGAACATGATTAGAAGGATGCTGAACGTTTTTTTGAGAAGATTCACTGAAGAGACCTCCCTAATTCTTACACCTGCATTCCATTTATACTATATCATTTTTACTTTGCTCCTAAATGGATAACCAGACTGTCGGGAAAATCCTTAAGGTAATGTTAAGGTTAACCCTGTTTAACTGAAAGATAGGCCCATTATAATGAACATACAGCTTGAAGATACGGCGAGTTCGAAAGAGGTGAACCATGAGCAAAACGATTCTGATCGTGGATGACGAGAAGGAAATCCGGGAGCTTCTGCGGTTGTATATCGAAAAGGACGGGTATTCCGTGATCCAGGCGGAGAATGGACGGGAAGCATTGAAGCAGGCGGCGTCCGCGCGGATTGATTTGGCCGTTATCGACATTATGATGCCCGAGCTGGACGGTTATCAGCTCATCAAGGGTTTGAGAGCACACAGCAATCTTCCCATTATTGTGGTCAGCGCCAAAACGCAGAATCACGAGAAAATACTGGGCCTTGATCTGGGTGCGGACGATTATGTGGCCAAACCCTTTGACCCGCTGGAGATTGTGGCCCGGATCAAGGCACAATTGCGCCGTTATGACGGTAGTGCGCCGGATTCCGAAAGGGCGTTGCTGACAGCAGGTGGACTGTGTCTGGATGTTTCTGCTTGCACCCTGCGCTTTGGCACCGGGACCATTCCTCTTACCGCTACGGAATTTAACATGATGAAGCTGTTTATGCAGCAGCCCGGACGTGTATACACCAAACAGCAGATTTATGATGCGGCCTGGCAGGAGGCGGCCATCGTGGACGATAATACGGTGATGGTGGCCATCAGCAAGCTGCGGGGCAAGCTTCCCGGCGATAGCTCGGTCTCCATCGGAACCGTCCGGGGCTTGGGATACCGTCTGGAGGTGGGGACATGAAGACCAGACGAAGCTTCAAAAACCTCATCATACGCAGCTTCGTCGGCTATATCCTCGGCATTGCACTGGTGCTTCTGCTCCTGGAGTTTGTATTCAGCCTGTTTACTTGGAAGAACGGCATGAACTTCTCGGAGCTGGCCTCCTCCCCACTGGCAGAAGGAACAAAAAAGCTTCAAATCACCCTTTCGGCTATCTGGATTGTGATTACAGCTGCCGTGTATGTGATGGGGATCATCCTGCTTGGCCGCGGAATGAACAAGAAAATATTGGTACCCGTACAGAAAATGGAACAAGGCTTCAAGGCCGTGACCGCCGGCCGTTTGGACACCACCCTGGAGTTTGAAACCGAAACGGAATTCGGGGATATGCGGGATGCTTTCAATCTGATGGCACGGAAGCTGAAGGACTCCGAGGAAAAGCGGATGACCATGGAAAAGGAGCGCATGCAGCTTTTTTCCCACATCGCCCATGACTTAAAAACCCCCATTACCACCATTTCCGGGTATGCACAAGCCTTGGCCAGCGGCATGGTGGAGGAGCCGGATAAACAGCAGGAATATCATCTGGCGATAAAGGCAAAAGCCGGGCAGATGAACCAATTGATCGACCAACTGCTTTTCTATTCCAAGCTGGGTACCCCCCAATACAGGATGCAGGTTGAAAAGGTTGATTTGGCCGAGCTGCTCCGTGTCTCCTGCGCCGGTCTGTTCGGTGAGATCGAAAGCAAACAGATGAAGTTGGAGCTGCAGCTGCCGGACAACCCATTATATGTTATGGCGGATGCGCTGGAAACCAACCGCGCCATTGGTAATCTGCTCACCAACGCCATTCGCCATAATCCGGCGGGCAGCCTATTGTTCGTGGGACTGACGGAGGAACCCGGCCTTATAAACATCCAAATCGCCGATAACGGACCCACTATTCCGGAGGCTATCGCAGGGAATTTGTTCGAGCCTTTTGTTTCCGGCAATGATTCGAGAAGTGCCAGCAGCGGAACAGGGCTTGGGCTTGCCATTGTGAAAAAGGTGATGGTGCAGCATTCGGGCGAGGTTACCGTAATGGATGCCCCCTCCCCTTATACCAAGAGGTTTGTCCTGAGCTTTCCGACATTGTAAAGGCATTAAAAGGATAGAGGGATGGATATGTACCGGAGAATGATTCAGAACGATATGCGCCGCAGTAAGCTGATTACCGCAACAGTTACGGGTTTTATCCTTATTTCCGCCATGCTGACCGCTTTGGCCGCATCGCTCTCCGCCAATCTGTTCGGGGCTATCGATCATATGCTGCTTTCGGCAAAGTCGGTCCATTATATGCAGATGCATACAGGCGGCGTAGATAGGGAACAGCTGCAGAGGTTCGCAGATTCGCACGGTGGTGTGGAGGATGTTCAGGTGCTTGAGTTCCTTAACCTGGAGGGTGCAGATATTGTGATTGGGGGCGACTCCCTTGCGGACAGCATACAGGATAACGGCCTTTCTGTGCAGGGGGAAAACTTCGACTTCCTGCTTGATTTGAATGGTGAAATCATCCGTCCCGCCAACGGAGAAATGTATGTGCCCCTCTATTACATGCAGGAAGGAAAGGCGGCGTTAGGCGATCAGGTGGCCATCCATGGTGTTTCCTTTACTGTTGCGGGGTTCCTGCGGGATTCGATTATGAATGCGGCAATGATCAGCTCCAAACGGTTTCTGGTGAGTCCTACAGATTTCGAAAAGGTCCGTGGGTTCGGACAGGTAGAAAACCTGATTGAATTTCGGCTGGCCGAGGACGTGTCCTTCCCGGCCTTCGAAGCAGCCTATCTGGAAGCAGGGCTTCCGGCAAATGGCCCGCCCCCTATCACGTACACACAGGTGAAGATGTTAAACAGCCTTACGGACGGCATCATGATTGCCGTACTGATGATGATCAGCCTTCTGGTTATTATAGTGGCATTTTTGTGCATCCGGTTTACGCTGCTGGCCAAAATCGAGGAGGATTACAAGGAAATTGGAGTCTTGAAGGCGATCGGGATACAGGTGTCGCAGATTAGAAAGCTCTACCTTGCAAAATATGGCGTTATCGCGGGGGTAGCGTGTGCGTTGGGTTTTCTGGCCTCCCTGCCGCTCCAAGCTCCCTTTATGCGGAACATCCGCCTGTACATCGGGGAAGGCGGCAGCCCGCTGCCCGGTTTCTTCTGCGGGCTTTTGGGAGCGGCGGTCATCTTCGCGGTAATTTTACTCTATGTGAACAGTTTGCTTCGGCGCTTCCGCAGCATATCCCCGGCACAGGCGGTCCGGATCGGCGCACCCCAGGACAAATCCAAATCGGCCAGAATCCTCCGGCTGAGCCGGAACCGGCTTTTATCCCGGAATGTGTTCCTCGGCATCCAGGATGTCCTTGTCCGGAAAAAGCTCTACCTCACCATGCTGATGGTACTCGTCATTTCCTCCTTCCTGATGATCGTCCCGCAGAATATCAGCAGCACCATATCGAAGGAAAGCTTCATCACCTCCATGGGGATGGGCATATGCGATGTCAATATCGGGGTGATGCGGACACAGGTGGAGGACGTTACGGGGAAAACGGCGGAAATTGCTGCTGTGCTGGAAGCGGACCAGAATGTGGAGCGGGCTGCTTTGTTCACCGGGTTGATGGTAGACCGGAGGACAGACGATGGAACCCTGGAGAAGCTGCGGGTGACAGTGGGGGATTATTCCGCCTATCCCATCACCTACTCCAGGGGCCGTGCACCACAGTCGGAATCGGAACTGGCTCTCTCTGTCCTCAATGCCAAAGACCTTGACAAAACCATCGGGGATGAAGTCATTTTAATCGTGGACGGTACGGAAAAGCATCTCACGGTTTCCGGCATCTATTCGGATGTCACTAACGGAGGACGGACGGCGCAGGCCACCTTTGACGTCAAACATGAAGAAGTGTTGAGCGCAGGGATTGCGGTGACCTTCCGTGACCGCCAGAACGTGAAAGCGGCCATATCCCAGTACAGGGAACAGTTCCCCTTCGCCAAGGTCAC
>JAEWAA010000402.1 GCA_023391955.1 Bacillota bacterium
GTGTAATATCCTGTGTCCGACCTGTAATGGTTCTGCGCTCCAATACAATTTCGCCCACATTAGGAACCTCATGGAGTAGCTTATAGCCGTTCATTTTCTTTAGAGTCGATACGACTTCATCCCATGCCTTGGCTTTCGGCAGCTTGTAGTGTTTGGTTTTCAAGGCCGGGTCCTTGGCCTTCTCTCCGGTCAGCTCATGACTGCGGATGATGCCGATCAAGGTTCTCTTAAGCAAAACGCGAATCCCCCTTTTGGTAAATCGGAATGAAGCAATTTCCTGGAGTTCTGACCTTTCTATATTACCACTCTTTTGGGCACAGCAAAAGAGGAGATTGAAAATGCTTATGAAAACCTGTGTCAGGATAGAGGTTCAATCCGGATTTCACCCAGCAAGGCTCTCATATCGTTCAGATTAACGCCGCCTGCCTCTTCCGTGAGGGCATTAGCCGCTCCCGTTGCCGCCGCCATCCGGATAATATCCTCCACCGGTGTTCTCCGGTAATATCCTGCGCACATGGCGCCAACAAAAGCATCCCCGCAGCCTACTACATTCACAGCCTTCAGGACCGGAACATGTACCCGGAACAGCTGTCCGTCTATCCCTGCCACGGCTCCTCGTTCGCCCAAAGTCGCTGCCACACAGGATATGCCCTTGTCCACTAAACGCTGGACCGCTTCATATACATCCTCATCATTCTCGGGGCTCCTGCCCAAAACGGCTGTCAGCTCATCCTCATTGGGCTTCACACAGGTAGGCCGCGCCTCAATTCCAGCCAAAAGAGCCTCGCCGCTGGCATCCAAAATGGAGATTATCCCTTCCTGATGGGCCAGCTCTATAAAATCGGCATACAGCGTCACCGGAGTCCCCTCCGGCATACTGCCGCAAATCGCCAGCACCGAGGAGGAAGCCACCGACGACCGAACCTTGTCCCGGATCGCCAAAACATCATCCGCCCCAATTTGGGGGCCACGCTCCAGAATCTCCGTGGTTTTTCCCGAAAAGCGGTCGATAATGTTGAGACTCACTCTGGACTCTCCGTCTATGCGTACAAAATCGTGAAGGAGCCCCCGTCTGGAAAGCTCCGTCTCAATAAAAGATCCGTTAAACCCGGCTACAAATCCTGTCGTCAGAACAGGGCAGCCCAAATCATGGGCCACCCGTGCTGCGTTAATGCCTTTGCCGCCGGGAAAACACCGCATGTCAGGAACCCGGTTAACCATCCCGATCCGGAGATCTCCTACGAAGCAGGTTTTATCCATCGTGGCATTTAATGTTACTGTGGTAATCATAGATAGCCTAACCTTTAAGGAAATGCTTCATTTCCCGGCTCAGCTGGGATTCCTCTTGAAGGGGAAGCTCTACTGTACGGAAAAGATTCCAGGTTTCAGTGTGAGCGGTTGTTTGGCCGGGAGCAAGCTGCACCAGCGGGCCCAAGCTCTCCAATTCCAAGAAATGATCGTTTACATAGGCCTCGAACGAAACGCCGAAGTCAGGATAAGCCGCTTCAGGCTGATGCTTGTAATACTTCACAAACAGGTTGCCTTCATTATAATAAGCCGCCCAGCCGTTTTCATTGTTGGTGCCGATCTTGAACGGAGTCGGGCCGTCCGCCTGGCGGATCAGCGTATAATCCTCCCCCCAGGTGACGCGGGGATCATTCATCCGGCTATACGGCCAGAGGGCCAGAATCCGGTTGCCCAGCAGGCCGGTTTCCCGTTTGACCTGGGGAATGACAGCCGTGCCACCCTTAGCCATCACGGACAACGCCCATGGGGCCAATTCCACCGTCCATGCTCCGGTATTGGCAATCCGGTGATGGACAGTCACTTCCCCGCTGTCGTCCATGGAGATTTCCATTTCCTTCTGCAGATTGTTCCACTTCTCAGCAGGAGGTGTCAATACCACGCCTGTTTCTGTCGCCCGCCAAGCTACCGGTACATTGTCCGGATAATAGCTGCGGGGATGGAGTTCCGGGCTGGTCCACAGACGGTGCCCGCCATAAATAAACCAGGTATCCTCAGCGCCCTCGTACTGCACCGGATTGGTGATGGAGCGCTCCGTGTCTTCCTTGAACAGATTCGCCTGCCCCTTAAAGCCGTACCGGATAATGCGCGGGCCCAGGTCCACAGTCGCGACCACATCTACAATGCCGTTGGATATCTCAACGCAGTTGCCCCACCCGCCGTAAGTGATTGTCTTCACCGTAATTGCCATGTTTATCTTGTCTCCTTTTAAGCGAAAGAGAATTACATCCTGCGAAAGCCCATATGCTCCATAAACCGGTCATAAGCGGCCATTCCCGCTTCCGTACGCTTGTAAACCCCGGCATCGGCCAGCACCGCGGCGAACTTCAGTCCGACCTCACGCTGCATGGCGGCCGTTGCTTCCTGCTCGGTCAGAGAGGAGCCGTAACGGGTGATCAGCTCACCGATCCACTCGGCATGTTTCGACAATGGATGCTCATTCTTATTCCATTCGCCATCGGCACCCCATTCTCCTTTTAAAATTCCAGCAATTTCATCAAGCTCTTGAAGCAGCCGGCCCGGAAGAACGGCAAGCCCCATCACCTCGATCAAGCCGATGTTCTCCTTCTTGATGTGGTGCAGGTTGGCATGGGGGTGGAAAATACCCATGGGATGCTCCTCGGAGGTCCGGTTATTGCGGAGCACCAGGTCCAGCTCGAATTCTCCGTCGCTGTTGCGGCGGGCAATAGGCGTGATCGTGTTATGAGGCACAGACACCCCGTTTTCTCCCGCGGATTCCGCCAGAATCCCGGCAGCCTCGTCGGTATAGCCCCGCCAGGCATCAAGCAAGGCGCTGGCCAGCACAACCAGCTGCTCCTTGTTTTGGCCGGAAATGCGGACCACAGACATGGGCCACTTGACGCGTCCAATTTTGACACCGGGATATGCCTCAGCCTGATAGGTTTGCTCCACAGGAGCTTTTTCCATGGGGAATACATGCCGTCCGCCCTGAAAGTGGTCATGGCTTAGAATCGAGCCGCCAACAATGGGCAGATCCGCATTGGAGCCGATAAAATAATGGCCGAATTGGCCGATAAAGTCCAGAAGCCGCACGAAGGTCCGCTCCGAAATTTGCATAGGCGTATGCTCGGCGTTGAAAATGATGCAGTGCTCATTGTAATACACATAGGGCGAATATTGGAAATACCAGGGTTTGCCCTCCAGCTTCAGCGGGATCACCCGGTGGTTCTGGCGTGCAGGGTGGTTCAGACGCCCGGCATAACCCACATTCTCCACACAAAGCAGACACTTGGGGTATTTGCTCTGGGGGAGCGCGCGCTCAGCGGCAATTTCCTTAGGGTCCTTCTCCGGCTTGGAGAGGTTGATGGTAATCTCCAGATCACCGTATTCCGTTGGCGCAGGCCAGTAGCCGTTTTTGCGGATGCGGTCCATACGGATGTAGTTGGAATCGATGGACAGCTTATAGAAGCGGTCCGTCGCCTCCTCTACCGAACGGCTGCCGGCGGTTTCCCAGAACTCCCGGGCCACCTCGGATTGGCGGGGCATCAGCAGCCCCATAATCCGGGCATCCAGCAGATCCCGGTACCCGGTTGTATTGTCCGGCAGAATCCCTTTGTCTGCGGCATAGTCCAGAATCCGGGCGAGAATGGCCGGGCTCTCCTCGCGTACTTCAGGCAGCGCCCCTTCATAGGGCTCCGCCACCTGAAGCAGATCCAAAAGGCTGTTGACGGCAACAATATCGTCGCCTTCACCCAGCATGCCGTTTTCAACTCCGAAACGGACCAATAACGCGATATCCTGCGCAATGTTGTGGGACATGGATGCTCTCTCCTTATTTAGCGTATCCGTTCGGATGGGCTTCATGCCATTTCCAGGCGGTTCCGATGATATATTCCAGATTATCGAACTTCGGTGCCCAGCCCAGCACATCTTTGGCCTTCTGGGAGGAGGCGACCAGCACTGCAGGGTCTCCAGCGCGGCGGCCTTCTACCTTTACAGGAATGGGGTGTCCGGTTGCCTTACGCGCAGCCTCAATTACTGCACTGACGGAATAACCGGTGCCGCTGCCCAGATTGAACACATTGCTTTCGCCGCCGTTGCGCAGGTAATTAACCGCCTTCAGGTGGGCATCCGCCAGGTCTGTGACATGCAGGTAATCCCGGATGCAAGTGCCGTCCTCTGTCGGATAGTCATCGCCATACACGGAGATGAACGGCCGTTTTCCCAGAGGTACCTCGAGAATTACGGGAATAAGGTGGGTTTCCGGGTTGTGGTCTTCCCCGATTTTGCCGCTTTCATGGGCGCCGCAGGCGTTGAAGTAACGCAGGGACACATATTTTACATTATGGGCGATATCGAACCATTTCATCATTTTTTCCATGGCCAGCTTGGTTTCGCCGTAGGTATTCGTGGGGAAGGTGCGGTCGGATTCCAGAATCGGCACATTCTCCGGCTCGCCGTAAGTGGCTGCGGTGGAGGAGAAGACGATTTTGCTTACACCATATTCATTCATCTTTTCCAAAAGACAAAGGGTACCGTACACGTTGTTGTGGTAGTATTTGGCCGGGGCCTTCATGCTCTCGCCCACCAGAGAATTGGCGGCAAAGTGGACCACGGCGTCGATGGTATTTTCCTTAAATACCGTATCCAAAAAGTCCTTATCCCGGATGTCGCCTACATACAGCTTGCCGTCCAGCACAGCGTCCTTATGCCCTTGGTACAAATTATCGACGATTACTACCTCTTCGCCTGCCTTGATCAGCTCTGCCACTGTATGGGAACCGATATAGCCGGCTCCTCCCGTTACCAATACTGCCATGTGGAAACACTCCTTTGTATATATGAGATAACTGAACAGCTTTTTAATTGGGGGGGCTCCCCCGAAAGTAATCGGATTAAGCTTCAAAGCTTCACTTCACTTTTGGGGGTTAAACTCACTTGCGCCGTCCCCGATATCCGCCACGTAGAAATCAGCCTTGTAATCAGTCCGTTCGCCGTAGGCCTTGCCCACCTTCTCGATGAACTCCTCCACCTTATCCTCGCGGACCAGGGAAACCGTACAGCCGCCGAAGCCTGCACCGGTCATCCGGGAGCCAAGCACACCCTCAATCTTGAGAGCTTCCTCCACCATAACGTCCAGCTCCTTGCAGGTTACCTCATACAGCTCCCGCAGGGAAACACCCGAAGCGGTCATAAGCTCGCCAAAGCGGGCCAGATCATTTGCTTTTAGCGCTTCTACGGATTTCAACACCCGGTCGATCTCCTCCACCACGTGGCGGGCGCGCATCAGCACGATGACATCCTTGATGAGATGGGCATTGGCTTCAAATTGCTCCAGGGTAAGCTCACCCAGCAGCTTCAGGTTGGGGAAAGCAGCCTGCAGGTCGATCACTGCCTGCTCACATTGGGCCCGGCGGGTATTGTACTCGGAGTCTACCAGCCCGCGGCGTTTGTTGGTATTGCCCACGACAATTTTGTAGCCTTTGGCTTGGAAAGGCACCAGCTGATATTCCAGGGTGCTGCACATCAGAAGCACCGCATGATCCTTCTTGCCGTTGGCAATGACGAACTGGTCCATAATCCCGCATTGAACGCCCATAAACTGATTTTCTGCCTCTTGTGCAGCCAAAGCCAGCTGTACCCGGTCAATGGGATGGCCTTCCATGGTCATAAAGCCGATAGCAGTTGCCAAATGGATGGATGCTGAGGAGGAAAGTCCTGCCCCGTTGGGGATTTCGCCATGGTATAACACATCGTAGCCGCCGAAGGTAAAGCCCCTCTTGGCCAGATGAACCAGAATGGACTTGGGATAATTGCCCCAGTCATGGGCTTCCTCGTAAACGGCGTCCTTCAGCTTAAAATCCACCTGCAGCTCAAAGTTGGTGGAGGCCAGACGAATAACATCGTCCTCCCGCTTGCGGATCAGCATGAAGGTGCCGAAGGTCAAGGCAGCCGGAAAAACGTATCCGCCGTTGTAGTCCGTATGCTCGCCGATCAGGTTAACCCGGCCGGGGGCGAAGAACACCCGGATGTCTGCCGCGCTGCCGCCATGCAGCTCCACAAAACGCTGCTTCAATTGCTCCACATTTGCCATGGATGATCATCCTTTTTATTAAGTATTGTATTGATTGGGATTGCTGAATACACTGCGCAAAATCAGGGTGGCGGCGCCGATAATGCCGCAATCGTCCCCCAGCCCTGCCGGACCGATATAGATATGCTCGATATTGTGCTGCATGGACCGGTTGGCGACTTCCTCCTTGATGCCTTGGAAAATAAAATCCCCGCCGTTGGCGACCCCGCCGCCGATCAGCACCATCTCGGGGTTCAGCAAATTGATAACCAGGGACAGTGCACCGCCGATATGCCGGCCCGCCTGATCCAGCAGACCGATGGAGAACTCATCGCCCTGCAAGGCTGCCTGATGGATCAATTCGCCTGTTAGGGCATCAGGCTCACCGTAACTGAGCTGTGCCAGCAGCGGCGCCTGCCCTCTGGCCACAGCGGTCCGGGCGATTTCCTCCAGAGCGGGTCCGGAGGCTGCAGTAGATAAACAGTCCGTTTTGCCGCAAAAACAGGGTTTTTCCTGGTGGCTGGCGATACGGATATGCCCAATCTCCCCGGCCCCGAAGTGGGCTCCCTTCAGCAGTTCTCCATTGAGATAGATACCGGACCCGATGCCTGTGCCAATATTCAGGAAGAAAAAGTTGGAGACAGATCGGGCCTTGCCGAACCACTTCTCGCCCAAAGCCATGGCACGTGCATCATTGTCGATGGAGACGGGAAGCCCGAACTGTTCGCTGAACAACTGGGCGACCTCGACATTCTTCCATTGAAAGGCCGGGGCAAAAAGCGAAATCCCCCGGTCAGGATCCACCAGCCCGTGAATGCCCATACCGATGCCGAGGATCCGTTCGGAGGCTAGTTCCGAAGCCTCCAGCACGTTACGGATAGCTTGCCCGATGATGCCCATAATCTCTTCAGGCTTGGACGCTCCTCCAAAAGGAAGCGTGCTTTTGCAGCGGATATGCCCTTCCAAATCCGTAATGCCTACAGCAACGTCGGTGGTTCCCATATCCACTCCGACCACATAATACGCCTCGGGGTTCAGCTCCAGCAGGAGCGGCTTCCGCCCGCCGCTGGACACGCCGATCCCGGTTTCCCTCACCAGCCCCAGCTCCATCAGACCTGCCGTATTGCTGGATACGGTAGCGGGGTTGAGCCCCGTAATCTTGGAGATTTCCGCCCGGGAGATGGGCCCCTTGGTACGGACAATCTGGAGAATGGTGGAGGTATTCATGTCCTTGATCAGACTTTTGTTGGCGGTATTAAATGTTTCCATAGACACCTACTTTCTTTATTGACTAAATAAAGTATCTGTTGAATCCATTTTAGCAGTCCGGCCGTGATTATACAATAGGTTTTGTGAGGCGCTCTCAAAAAAGTTTTCCGCCAAAAATCTAAGTTTATTCATTTAACAAACTATGTTATAATGAAGCTCAAATCATCATTTTTACAAGGAGCACGATACGATGAATTATTTCTTGGGCATTGATCTCGGCACTTCTGCCGTCAAGTGCATTCTGGTGGCCGAGGACGGCTCTGTTGCCGGCAGCCACAGTGAAGAATACCCGCTCCTGCAGCCGCATCCCGGTTGGGCGGAGCAGCATCCTGAGGATTGGTGGAATCAGTCCGCCGCCTGTATCCGCGGCCTCCTGGCCAAAACGGGAATTCCCGCAGCGCAAGTGGCCGGGGTCGGTTTGTCCGGGCAGATGCACGGCTCCGTTTTCCTGGATGAGGAGCTGAAGGTGGTCCGCCCCGCTCTGTTGTGGTGCGACCAGCGTACCGAAGCGGAATGCACCTGGATTGAAGAAACCATCGGCAAGCAAAAGCTTGGCGAGCTGACCGGCAACAAAGCGCTGACCGGCTTCACGGCGCCGAAGGCAGTTTGGCTGAAACGGAACGAACCCGAGCTGTTCGAACGCACCCGGCATCTGATTCTGCCCAAGGACTATGTAAGACTTCAGCTGACAGGCAAGCTGGGGATGGATGTGGCAGATGCCAGCGGCACCCTCCTGCTGAATGTGGCCAAGCGGGCCTGGTCCCAGGAAGTGGCCGATGCTCTGGGTATTCCCTTCGAGTGGCTGCCGCCTCTTTATGAAAGCAATGACGTTGCCGGCCATCTGCTGCCTGAAGCGGCTGAAGCTACAGGCCTGGCTGCCGGTACTCCCGTAGTTGCCGGTGGCGGGGACCAAGCCTGCGGCGCTGTAGGGGTAGGCGTGGTGAAGAAGGGTATTGCTTCGGTTGCCTTGGGCACCTCCGGCGTGGTGTTTGTCCACGACGAGGAATGCCATATGGACAGCGAATTCCGCCTCCACTCCTTCTGCCATGGTGTACCCGGCAAGTGGCACCGGATGGGCGTTATGCTCTCCGCCGGCGGCTCCTTCCAATGGTGGCGCAACCAGTTCGGCTACGAGGAGCTGGAGAAGGCCGCAAAGGAAGGCCGCGATTCTTATGAGTATCTGACCGCCCTGGCGGAAACTGCGCCTTTGGGCAGCGAAGGTTTGTTGTTCCTGCCGTACCTCACCGGCGAACGCACACCTCACCCCGATCCGCGGGCACGCGGCGCTTTTGTGGGCTTGAACCTACGGCATACCAAAGCCCATCTGACCCGTGCGGTGCTGGAGGGTATCACCTTCGGTCTGCGGGACTCGCTGGAGCTGATGAAGGAATCCTCCGTGGAAATCAGCGAGCTGCGGGTGAACGGCGGCGGCGCAAGAAGTCCCTTCTGGCGGCAGATGATCGCCGACATCTTCGGTTACCCGGTGGTGACGGTGAACTCCACTGACGGCCCGGCTTACGGCGCAGCCGTGATGGCCGCTTCCGGTGTGCTTAACCGCGACATCTCCACCTTATGCGAGGAGTGGATTCGCGTGGAGCATAGAACCGAGCCTAACCCGGCCAACAGCGCCCGCTATGAAGCATATTACAAGCTTTACCGCAGCATGTACCCGACCCTGCGCGACTCCTTCCACCAATTGAGCGCGCTGGCCGTCCAGCAATAATATGCAAAAGCCCGGCTTTCCCGTATGGGTGGGAGGCCGGGCTTTATTATGGTTCGCACCTATCTAACTCTAACGGACCGTGGTTCCTCTATTTCACCAAAAACACCCTTTTCGCTATTCTTACGGACTCAGCTTCCGCTATTCCCGCCGAATCAGCATGTTGGACAGCCAGCATACCCGAATAACGTCTCCTGGGTCCGCAAACGGTGCATATATCATCTTTTTGCTCAAATAGAGGCTGTACGGTCCGCAAGAACACAATACCCGGTATCGGAGGGGTAAACTACCTTCATTCCATGCCCTTCACACGCTCCCTCACCATTCGTCACCACCCGATCAACCTCATACGCCCGTCCATACAACCAATACGACCTGTCCTCATCTCCTGCGGTCCCCATAAAACACCAAAGACTCCTTCCGAAGAAGGAGTCTCAGACTGTCGACAAAGTGTCGACGGTCTTTCTTTTTGTTTCATGCTTCATCCATTCACCGCGGTAATATGA
>JAEWAA010000039.1 GCA_023391955.1 Bacillota bacterium
GTAATGGTCCATATCCGCAAAATCCGTGAAAAAACCGAGGAGAACCCCCGCCAGCCCAAATATATCAAAACCGATTGGGGGGTCGGCTACAAAATTGAAGCTTAAACCGGGGATACGCAGGCTTCTATTCTGGAACCGCCTCCAGCGGCTGGCAAGTGTATGCCGCAGAGCCGCGGAGACCACCCGACTCAGCATTATCCGCAGCATCCGGCTTCAGCTGATGTTTACCTTCGTGCTGTGCCTGTCCGCCGCAGCTCTTGTATACGTTGTGGTGAACGTTTTTTTTGGGGAGCTGAACCGTTCTCCTGTCCTGGATTACCAATACGGCATCGAAAAAATCGACGATCAGGCACGAGCCATCGCCTCCTATATTAAAACCCCGGATGTCAGCTACCAGGGGATTACCGACTACATTACCCGCAATGCGGGTTTTTCGGGTAACAAGGTGCTTTTGACGGACTTGGAGGGAAAGGTTTTTTTCAAAACGCCCGATGCCACCGAAACCCAAGTGGATATCCACAGCATCATTTCCAAAGCCATGGAACGGCGTTATACCAGCACTCCGGTTCAGGAATTCACCAGCTTTTACCCCGTTGATCTGAAGGACCAGCCCGCTTATCTGATTGTCAGCGGCGTTCCCCAGCCCAGCATTTCCTACAAAAGAGGCTCCAGCCCCTTCACCTTGATGACAGCGATTGCGGCCTTTATCTTTTTGTTCTACTGGCTGACCAAACGGAAGATGGATTATATCGAGGAGCTGGCCCGCGGCTTGCAGGAAATTTCCAAGGGCAATCTCCAATTCCGCGTGCCTCTGCGTTCGAAGGATGAGCTGGCATCGCTGGCCTCCTCCATCAACCGGATGACGGGAGCTCTGCAGACCACCATGGAGGAGGAGCGCCGGGCCGAACGGACCAAGAACGAGCTGATCACGAATGTTTCCCACGATCTGCGTACTCCGCTAACCTTGATTATGGGGTATTTGCGGCTTCTGAAGGACCGTCACTTCGAGGACGAGGCCCAAGCCCATAATTACTCCCAAATCGCCTACAGCAAATCGGAAAAGCTGAAGGTATTGATCGATGACCTGTTTGAATACACCAAGCTCTCCAATCAAATTGTCAACATGAATCTGGAACGGGTCTGCGTAAATGAGCTATTGGAGCAGCTGACAGAAGAATTGGTTACCTACGCGGAGGAAAATTCCCTGGTGCTGGTGAAGGATATTCCATCGGAGCGGCTTTACGCCATGATCGATGCCGCCCAGATGATCCGGGTTGCGGAGAACCTTCTGGTCAATGCGGTGAAATACAGCCACAAACCCGGTGTCGTCACCGTCAAAATGGACCGGGACAACGAATTTGCCCGGGTTTGCATTATTAATCAGGGCGACCCGATTTCGGAGGACGAGCTCCACCGGGTATTCGACCGGTTCTACCGGGTGGATACCGCCCGCACCTCCGCCGGAGGAGGCTCCGGCTTAGGACTGGCCATTGCCAAAAGCATCGTGGAAGCCCATTCCGGGAAGATTTGGGCCGAGTGCGAGGGCAATGAAATCCGCTTCTGCGTGCTGATTCCGCTGGACCCGCCTGTTGGTCACGAAATGGGACCCGGCTCCAAGCGCACCCGTCCATAATTTCTATATTAGCTGCTAAAGGCCCTCCCTGTAGGGCCTTTTCTACTGGGTGTCCTATCCCCCAAAAAATATGCCGAAAGTTATAATTGCTTCCAGAGTTTGAATCGCATATAATAGGAGCATTGAGAAAATTATTTTATATACGTGATTATTTCCATAAATTAAATCTATATTTTTTTGTTTCCGGTTAACCGCCGGAATGCTGCAGCCGTAGTCCAGGAGGGCCCAATCAAATGAACATGAATCAATTGGAAACCTTTATCACGATCTCCAAAACCATGAGCTTCCGCAAGGCGGGAGAAATTCTCAACCTTACCCAACCCGCGGTATCCGCCCAGATCAAGAGTCTGGAGGACGAATACCAAAGCGTGCTTATTGACCGCAACCAGCCGGTTACCCTAACGGATAGCGGGCGTGTTTTTCTGGAGCATGCCATGAAAATTGTCCGCACTGTAGAAGAACTGAAGCAGCGCCTGGCCGACTTGGAGAATACCCCCCAGGGCCATATCCATCTGGGGACCACTACCTCCATCGCCATGCAGACGCTGCCGAGGGTTCTTTCCTATTTTCAAAACCAGTTTCCCTTGATCAAAATCACTATTCACTCTATGCCCTCCTCCCAGATTATGGCCAGTGTGGAAAACGGCAGCGTGGATATCGGAATCGCGTATTTGTTCGAGAAAAATCCGTATCTGGAATCATCTATCCTGTATTACGATACCTTCGAGCTGGTGGTGGCCCCGGATCATCCGCTGGCTTCACATGAATTTGCTACTATTGAGGAGCTGCGCCATATTCCTCTGGTGATGCTCTCCCAGGATACGGCTGGACGCCGGTTTGTGGATGCTCTGTTCAAGAAGCTGGACATTGTGCCGCAGACGGTGATGGAGCTTTCCAGCAGCGAGGAAGTCAAACGGATGGTGGAGCTGAACATGGGCGCCGCCATTATCTCCAGATTGTCCATCGCCAAGGAGCTGCGCCTCGGCACACTCAAGATGATTAAGGTCAATGAATTGGAGATTAGCCACCCGGTTGGGGTAGTATATAAATCAGGGCGCTACCTCAGTTCCGCCATGCAGCAATTCCTGAGTGATTTGAAGGGAATGCCGCAAAACCAGTTTCTCGGTTCGGAATAAGGCGCCGACAACGCAGATGTTTTAAAGGAGAACAACCATGAAATTCGATTTGCATACCCATCACAGCCGTTGCGGCCACGCCCGCGGCCAAATCCGCGATTACGTTGAAGCGGCGCTCCGCGGGGGACTGCAGGTCATCGGCATCTCAGACCATTCCCCCTATTTCGGCGAAAAATCCGACCATGCGCAGCCGCGCATCGCCATGGCCAAAAGCGAGTTTCCCCGCTACGTGGAAGAGGTGCTGGCCTTAAAAGAGGAATACCGCGGACGGATTGAGGTGCTGCTTGGAGTGGAGTCGGATTTTTTCCCTGAGCATGTGGGGGCGTACCGGGCTATCTATGACAAGTACCCCTTCGATTACATCATCGGGTCTGTCCACCAATCCGGGGGAGTCAGCATCTTCAACAAAAGACGCTTCAAGGGTTTGTCGGAACCGGAGAGAATCCGGGAGAAGGAGCAGTATTACGATCTGATTCTCCAATCCGCCAAAAGCGGCATGTTTCAGATTCTTGGACATATCGATGCCATGAAGGGCTTTTATCCCGCCTTTTCGGATATCCGCACGGAAGCGGTGGAGAAGACGCTCCGGATTATCGGAGAAGCGGGTATGGCCATAGAGGTGAATACCTCCGGAAAAACCAAGGATGTAGGAGGCTGGTACCCTTCCGATGAGATCTTGGAGCTGGCCCTGCGTTACGGCGTTTCCGTTACCTTCGGTTCGGACGCCCATGACCCGGAACGGGTGGGAGATGATTGGGAGCTGGTGGCCCGCCGCCTGAAGGAAATCGGGTACAATGAATGGGTGTATTTCAGCGCCAAGAAGCGAATCGCCGTTCCGCTTTGATCACCATACTGGTATTTGCATTTACAGGAACCGGAGCCGGACTCCGGTTTTTTGCTGTTGGTAGGCCCACATAAAAAAAGTGACCCTCGCCGGTAGCGGCAGGGCCGAATCCATCATATATGAAAAAAGGGGGTCTTGCTGTTATCATAGCCCGTACTTGTTAGAAAAGAGTAACACCTGTATTTCATTTGTATTACAAAGTTGGATGCCAACGGTGGTTGTCCCCCATCTGGAGCAATTTTCATTATCAAGATCCATAAAACGATCATTTGCCATGGATTTCCACCATTTCGTATACTACAACTATCAGCATCAAAGAAGGAGGCGGCATCTTGTTTCAGGACTTCCATCATCAGCTGCATGTGAAGCAGCAAACAGCATCCAAACGAACGTTGTGGATTACGCTATGGATCACAGTGTTTTTTACGCTTGTGGAAATTGTCGGCGGGCTGGTTTCCAATTCCCTGGCCCTGCTTTCGGATTCGGCCCATATGATCTCCGATGTAATTGCCCTTGCCCTGAGCATGGTGGCTATCTATCTCGCATCCCGGCCGCCGACTCCGCGATTCACCTTCGGCTTCCTCCGTTTCGAAATTATCGCGGCTTTCCTGAACGGGCTGGCGTTGGCGGCGATTTCCATCGGTATTATGATTGAGGGCATCCGCCGCCTCATTGACCCGCCGGTAGTGAATTATCCGGTGATGCTGGCCATTTCCACCATCGGCCTGATTGTTAACATCGTGCTTACCGTTGTTCTGAGCAGAAGCATGAAGGAAGAGGATAACCTCAATGTGAAAAGTGCCTTATGGCATTTTATCGGGGATTTGTTAAGCTCCATCGGCGTTATCGCCTCCGCCCTGCTGATCCTCGCTACAGGCTGGCATTGGATGGATGCCTTCATCAGCATTGCCATCGGCGGGATTATCCTGACAGGCGGTGCCCGCATTTTGCGGGAGTCCTGCTTGGTGCTGATGGAATCTGTCCCCGAAGCTTATGACCTTCAGCAAATTCAGCAGGACATTCTGTCCATCCCTGGAGTGGAGGATGTGCACGAAATGCATCTCTGGGCTATCTCCAGCGGGCACTATTCCCTAACCGCCCACGTTTTCGTTAACAAGGATATGCAGCCGCTGTGCGTGATTCTGGCGATTAATGAAATGTTAAAAGAGAAATACAGCATCGTCCATGCCACTATTCAAACGGAGCATGCCCAGATTCATCCCCACGGCGAATACGGCCGCCGCTTCCTGGCGGAGCGGGGGAGAGAAGACGAGGATCCCGGGTTCTCCTGCCCGGTGTGACAAGATGCAGAAAAAACCCAAATAAACGGAACTGGTTGGGGCGAAGCTGGCTGGCAGGCCAGCACTCTGGATGTAAGCGCCAAACAATGATCGCTATTGGCGGTTTACCCGGCTTCAGCAGCCATGTAAGCGCCATAAAATGTATGCTATTCGTGATTTTCATCCGACTTTAAGCCGATTTTGATCCAATAGCATACAAAACATGTATCTTATTAGCCCGGATTGCCCACTCTTGGCCGCTTAGCAAACATTTGATGTTCGCTATCATTCCCAACTTGCCCTTTCTCACGAAGCCGCCTATCGATTTCGAACTTCGCCATTAGATGGGATGCGAAAAACCCCCTGCGACAGTCGCAAGGGGGCTGAGAAATCTTAAAAGGCTTATTCGTACCAGTAGCCTTTGTGGCCTTTTTCCAGACGCATCAGAGCTTCCAGGTAGTAGTAGTCGCCCCAGATCATGAAGTCGTCAGGGCTGTGGCCCAGACGCACGGCATAGGAGCCATGCTCGATAAGACCTTCGGCGTCCGGCTGGTTCATGGTGGAATAGTGCTCCACCAGACCCTCCATGGTCTTCTGCACACCTTCCTCCAGATAAGCGCGGTCAGGATCATTTTCTGGCAGATGCTTTAAGAGCTCCAGGATACCGCAGGCGGTGATGGCCGATGCGGAGCTGTCGCGTTTGGTTTCCGGTGTGATTTCCACATCGAAGTCCCAATACACCACATTGTCCTCCGGCAGACGCTCCAGGAAGTACTTGGCCATTCGTTTGGAGGTATCCAGATACCGCTCATCCTTGGTGTAATGGTAGCCCAAAGCAAAGCCGTAAACGCCCCAGGATTGGCCGCGGGTCCAGGTGGAGCCGTCGGTATTGCCTTGGTGGGTGCCGCCGCGGACAGGCTCGCCGTTCTCCGGATCAAACCAGAAGGTATGATAGGAGGAGTCGTCGCCGCGTACCAGGAACCGTCGTGATTTTTCGGTATGGAGGATCGCCTTGTTCTTGTAATCCTCGTTGCCGGTTTGCTCGTAGGCCCAATACAGAAGCGGCAGGTTCATCAGGCAGTCGATGATAATCCGCCCGCCATTCTCGGCATCCCCTTCTCTGCCCCAGGCTTGAATCAGCCCGGCCTTGGGGCGCCAGCGGCGCAGCAGCACATCGGCGGCGGCGATGGTCAGCTCGCGTGCAGCGTCATCCTTTTCGATCATCCATTGAGCCTTGGAGGAGAGGGAATACAGGAAGCCGATATCGTGGTGGTCCAGGCTCTTCATAGTGTTCAGGTGGTCGCGGAAATTCTCCACGGTTTTTACGGCAGCGTCCCGGATAGCCTCATCTTGGCTGTATTCATAAGCGAGCCAGAGAATGCCGGACCAGAAGCCGTCCGTCCAATCGGTATTATCGTTCAACAGATACTTGCCGTTTTCGCTGACGTGGGGGAACTGGTCTCCAAAACGTGCGATATTCGCTTTTGTTTTTTGAACCGCATCTTCAATTGCCTGTTTCCAAAGACTCAATTGGCTCATCTCCTGTTTTTTGGTACATGTATAAAAGTGCGTCTTCAAGCTGAGAGGAGTTACTCGGTGGACATCCGGGGAATCAGCCGCATGGGAATATGAATCTCATGGGCTGGACTGCCCAGGGGTTTCACCGTTTCGAAACGCTCCAGGGAAATATTCCGCAGCGCCGCACCTTCCTCCAAATGCTGAAGCAGCATACATACCGCATGGGAAACTTGGTTGTCCAGATCGATATCCAGACTGGTGATGGACGGCCAGTTATGCTGGGCGACGGATTGATTATTGATGCCCACAACCTTGATCTGGCCGGGAATATCATACCCGCGGGCCTGCAGACGGGAGATCAGCATAAACGCGTCGCCGTCGTCAAAGGCCAGAATACCCAAGGGTTCGCCTTGTTTCACTGCGTCTTCAATGGATTCGAAAATCTCGTCCTCATACATGCCTTGAGTCGGAATGATCCGATGGGCAATCCCGCAGCCCTCCACACCCCGCTCGAAACCGACAAGCCGCTGTTGGTTGGTGGTCCGGGCTCTTTCCCGGCTGATATAGAACAGCTGCCTGCAGCCTCTCTCCGCCAGATGCAGCACCGCCTTCTCCGCCCCTCCGGCAAAATCCAGATTAACGGCGCCCAGCGCCACGTTCTCCGGCCAGTTATAGGCGTTAAACAGCACCATCGGTGTGCCTTCCCCGACAAACTTGCGGGTGGTTTCCGGGTTCATGGCCAAGCCGTGGCAAAAAAGACCATCTACCCTGCGCTGCAGAAGGGTTTCCATATGCCGCTTCTCCAGCTCCGGCTTACCGGTGGAGGAGTATACTGACAGATGGTAGCCGCATTGATGGACCAAATCCTGCATGGCATGGGCAAAATCCGCAAAATACCCGTTGAAATGAGGTAAGATCAAGCCCAGCTCGTAGGTTTTTTTGCGGCTGAGACTGGCCGCCATCTCGTTGCGGCGGTAGCCGAGCAGCTGCACCGCGTCCTCCACCTTGCGGATGGTTTCCTCCGCTAGGGGCACATTCCGCCGGTTCAGAACATTAGAAACAGTGGCAATGGAGACACCAGCGGCCCTAGCCACGTCGATGATCGTAATCTGTTTGTTTTTCAGGGCCGTGCACCTCCGGTTATCGAGTTACAGCTTGAATACGTTTATTCGCTCAGTTGAAACGTTTAAATAAATCTTCAAACTTATTTTAGCCTAATTAAGAGTTGGCGTCAATGATAGACCTGGCTGGATTTCCATCAAACGGTTGCGCCACTCCCCCATTTGTGATATTCTTACAGTTCCGCTTTATTGGCCTAAAACATAAAGTAATACCTTAGCTTAAGCTTACGATGCCGGTTTTTACCGGCGTAAAAACCTTAGCTTATGCTTACGATGCCGGTTTTTACTGGCCTAAAAACCTTAGGAGGTAACTGAATATGGAAAGCGACATTCAAAGTGCCTATCAAGAAGAGCTCCTCCGGTTGGAGGAGGCCGGACGGATCATCAGCCGGCAGCTGGATGAATTAACTGCCATGTCCCGCTATAACGGGAGTGATTTTACCGAGCAGGTTCTGGAGGGACTCCGGGAGGAAACCCGGCGCAAGCTGGCAGTGGCCCTGCCGGAGCCCTACTTCGGAAGACTGGACTTTCAGGAGGCCGGACACAGTGCCCCGACTCCCCTCTACATCGGCAAAGCGGGCGTAGAGGACCGGATCGGCGGCCATCCGCTGGTAATCGACTGGCGGGCTCCTGTAGCCAGTCTTTTCTATTCCTTCACAGGCGGCGACGGACCTGCGGAATACGATTCCCCGGACGGGCTGGTGGAGGGGCTGGTGTACCTGAAACGGAACCTGGTCATCCGCAAGCAGATTCTCCAGCGGGTGACGGACAGCTACCTGCGGGGCAGCAGCCAAGGTGCGGTGACGGATGAGTTCCTCCTGTACCGTCTGGGGGAGAACAAGGACAACAAGCTCCGGGATATCGTCTCCACCATCCAGGCCGAGCAGGACAAAATTATCCGGGCCGCCAAAAACAAAGCTTTGATCATCCAAGGGGTTGCCGGCAGCGGCAAAACCACCGTGGCCCTGCACCGGCTGGCCTTCCTGCTTTATCAGTACCGGGATCAGGTGAAGGCGGAGCGGATGATTATTTTTGCCCCTAACCGGATGTTCCTGGATTATATCTCCGGAGTGCTGCCGGAGCTGGGTGTGGGAGATATTGCTCAAACCACCTTTGCCGATTGGGCGCTGGAGCGGCTGGACGACAACCTCAAGCTGGGCAGCGAAGCCCAGGATCTGGAGAAGCGGTTTGCGGTTGTACCGCACCAAGATACCAGCGGGAATTCCGCGGCATCAGAAGAGCCGGTTCCCTCCGGCAGATGGAAGGGCTCCGCAGAGCTGGCAGACCGTCTGACCCGTGAGCTGGACGCATACGAAAAGGAATACTGCAATCTGCAGGATTTCACCCCCTGGGAAGGAACCCGCCAGCTACCGGGGAAAACTCTCCGTCACTGGTTTTATGTGGAGACAGTCCATGAACCCATCGGCAAACGGCGGCAACGGGTGGAAGCCCGGATCAGGCGTTGGCTGGAGATGGAGCTGGAAGCTACCCGTGACCCCAAAATCCGCAAGGAACGCAAAAAGCTGGCAGGCGCCAGGCTGAAGTCTTATCTGAAAAGCTGGAGCCCTCCCACGGCACTGGAATTTTACCGGAGACTGTTCGAGCCGGAGACCCGGCCGGATTGGGT
>JAEWAA010000458.1 GCA_023391955.1 Bacillota bacterium
GGTAGCTCGACACTCTCACTTTACCAGACGAAGCGGTGTTTTTCTATTTTCGTCAAGACTACGATTCCATTCGCATTTAGTCTATACAGCACCAGCTGTTAACCCGATTTTGTCTCTGCGAAAGTTGAGTTATCATTATTTAATTTTTTAAGGGAGAGTAATAAAATGGTGGGTTTTTTTACGAAGCTACTTGGTGGCGGTGAGTACGAGGAAAAGCAAAAAAATGCTCTATCACGTTTCATTAATAGAACATTTAATTCTAATTGTGAGAACCTTATTGCCTTGAAATCAAGAGCAGATTATTTCGATCATTTAAAATCTTTGGTAGATCAAGAATTAAGGAAAGACTCTACTGATGATGCTTTTTATATTTTAACTGATTGGAATAAATATTATTTTTCGAACGGTAATACTTATCCTCCATTAGATCGTAACCGTGTAATAAGTGAAATAAGCCGAGAATTAGATAGAAAAGTCAATGAAAAGATAGTCAAAGAAGGGATCTCTGTAAAAAAAGAGATAGAAGTTACTGGGGGTTCAAACGGAGATTGGATTCACTTTCCAAGCAAACCTATAGAGGATAAAAAGCTATTCTTGAATTTCATTGCTAATTTAATGGCATATACAGCTGATGACAATTTTTTTGTACAATTTAAAAAACTAAATCACGCTCAACTTTTTGATATGTTCAAGGCTACTTTGGATGATTATGGATACAGGGAGCAAACGATAATTAATGAATCTTTAGTAAGATGTTATTCTCCGGGGTCAGTTATCAGCATATCTGCCGATAACATGAATAAATTCATCACTGACTTGAAGGAAGTTATTTCAAAAAAGTGAGTAAAATGACCAAAATTATTACATAATTGTTGTGTGAGTTATTTTGTAAACCTATTTATGAGCATGTCCTATTAGATATAGGGATGTTCTGTCCAGGATGTGGTAAACGCAAAGGTCGCGGAGAATTCAGCGGTGGTCTTTGTAACGATTGTGAAGCTAAGGAAGATGAAACAGAAGATGAAGAATAGGAACTTCTAATTCGTAGCGACAAGGCGTGGATTTATGCATTCATGTTTTGTTGTTGCCATCATGAAAGCCAGCCTGTGAGACTGGCTTTTTAGGTTTATTATTTTCATCAAAACTCAACAAAAGCAATCTCCAAATCATCATAAGTAGCTACAGTCTGCTTTGTGGAAGGTCAAACCAAGCCTTTTCTTTTTGATAAATAATAAAAAGGAGTGAACCCATTCGCGCCGCAGCACCAAATTTCGCCCTACAGATGATATGCTGAGCCGTATCATAAGTAGGGCGAAATTTATCATAAAACGGGGGTGGAGACACAGTTCATTAGTAGGAAATTGATGGAAGTTATAGGCTTGCGGTGCTATACTTTAGGTATTTACATTTTCTGAAAAGAGATGAGATATCTAGTGGCAACTATTAATCTTTACAAAATACAAGAAGCTAAACGGATAGAAGCTATGGAAAGCTTAGCAGAGAACTATACTAGAATGGGAAATCAAGATCTTGTCATAACCGCTATTGATGATTTAACTGGTGAGATCATTGAGAATCAATTCGAAATGGTTCTTTTTTTCGGCGCAGGAGTTGATGGAAAGCCGTTAACTTGGAATTGGGTTTTAAATGCTTTTGGACATCAGAATGTTTTGAACGATGGCGCGCCGAAAGCTGTTGTCTTAATTTCTTTTCTCGATGCTTCCTACGCTATCACTTTTGGTCATTCGTTTTATAGTGTGGATCAGTTTTCAGATAAAAGCTGGGCATTTGAATTTGCTAAACGCCTCGATTATGTGAATATTAGAACAACCGCTATTACAAATCCAAATTCTCAAAGAAATAAAACGGTAAATACTTATTTAGAGTATGAGAATCTTGACTTAGGTAGTGGAGAAGCACTAACCAAGTTAAAAGCTAAAATTGGATTGCCCCTAGATTTCAATTTGTTTTCAGACACAATTGAAATCGGAAATTCTATCAAACTATCGACAGAACAACCGTCGCTAGAAATTTTGGGGAGAATTATCATTTTTATTGAAGGTATTGTATTGAATGAAGATGAAAAAGTGAAAATTCCATATTTCAGAGCAGTTAAGGAACCGGAAGAAATACAAAGACTAAAAGAATTAATGATTCAAGATATTGAGAATGATCTGATGGTTATAGATTTTTCTGAGTACCAGATATACGCCACTAGAATCGTATTCAATGATAATCATGAGTTCAAACTAGTGCATAATTATAAGACCAAGCGGTGTGATCGAATTTCTGCTGAAGTGGTATCAGAGTTCTTACAGGAAAATGATTTTAATACAACCAACGATCTCTTAGACATTAAGGTAAGTGTATGGGAAGATGGGAGACGAAAATATATAACCGGTCTTGAAAATTTAATTTACTATACTCACGAGGCCTCTAATGCATTATTAACTGATGGTTCTTGGTATATCTATAATGAGGATTATATACAGTATCTTAATGATTCCATATCTGAAATTCCGGTCGAGTACGAAGAGCAATATAATTACAGTAAAGAGCTACATGAGAGATATCTTGAAGAGGCATACACTAATGAGCGAAACGGCGAAGAATTTCGTGATCTGGGGGACGAAGCTGTTCGTAAAATGATTAAACAGAAATATTATAAAGAGAGATACTTCAATAATTGGATTGTAGAGGTAGGAGATAACTTCGTTAATTTTGACCGTGACCTAGATACAATAGGAGGACACCGAGTTGAAGTTATGGATCTTTACAAAGGAAATTCCATGTATGCTGTGAAGTTTGGTAAAGCCTCGGGAAAGTTATGTTACGCAATTGATCAATCGATTGAGGCAATTAAAGCATATCATCGCGGAGATGTCGTAATAGACTCTGGAATAGAAAATGTTTTTCTCTGGCTAGTTCTTGAGAGAGGGGCATTGCCTACTAGAGAAGATGAATCGCCTGATATAAGTAGCTTAAACTTATTGATACTGAAGAACAAGATTGATCAATGGAAGAAAGAAGTTAGGTTGTTGGGTTATAGACCTCGAATCAAAATTAATTACGCCCAGGGGTAGGGGTTGTTAAATATCCGCTATGCGGAAGCTTTGAAGAGGGACTGTTGGAGAAGCACTCCACAGTCCTTTTTTTGATCTCGTAATACGGAAGTACAAATGTTAGATAATTATGTCAATTTTCTCTCGCCTCCACATTTGTGTCGATTGGGATGAACCAGCTGTAGCCACTACCGGAGGAAACGAGAAGAAGGAGTTCACGTTTTCATCGAAGCACAGTTCAATCGTCTCGATCTCCTTTCGGCATAAGTCTAATTCGCTTAATGAATAGATGTAGCAATGTCTTCCGCTTTTCAAACGGCGCGGCTGCAAGTATCTGATTGAATCCATAAATCAGCTCACGCACTTGCTCGAAAGTAACAGGAGACGTATTGTCTTCGGTTAGCTCCAGTTCCAACCGGGATATCTCTGTTAAAAGAGCGTTTAAATAGATAATCCCGTTAACTTGAAGGTAGTTCTCAAGTTTGGGGTTGCTTTTCTTTGCACATAGGGTTCGACAAGTAGAAACTTTGAAATCACAACACAAACTTTTGTTTTATATAAAAAAACACATCAACACTTGACAAATCGAGGATAAAACTCCATTATGGGATTAAATAGTATTTATACGCTGGGAGATGACGCTGAAATGAATGAAACCATGTTGCAAGCTTGTTCCTTAACACCGATACAACAGGCTGTGGTTATTAAGGGGATTCGAAATGGATTCGGGGAATATTCAAGTTACTTAAAGGCGCTTCCAGCAACGCCAACCAACAACTATCAGCCGAAATTAAGGAGCGATATCATAAACAAAGCAATAGAACGTGAAGTTCTAAATACTCCGGAAGCTGCTCTTTCTGTAGAGAATAAGAAAGCATCGTTCCATGAGTATATAGTTTTAAGAGATGTAAATAGACAGGTTTCCATTTTGGTCCAACATCTTCCTGAGAGCAGACAGATTATGTCACAAAGTAAATATCGAGGCGAGTTTGCACTATACAATATCGATCGATTAATTTCTGAGGGCTTTTCAGAACAGGACATTGAACAGCTTGAATTAGGTTTTGACGATTACAAGCAGGTGTCACTTTCTTTGGAGCCTCGGTATTTTCAGTTCTGTGTTGTAGTTTGTTATGATGGCAATAAAGGAGCAGACGCAAGGATATTTGAAGGAGCGCTTGCCCCTAATCAGGATCAATGGATATATAGAAAAGAAATCACACACGTAGCTTTGGACAATTTGGACTACAATAGACCGGTAGAAGAAGTCCAATTAACGAAACTTAAAACAGAAGTTCAAGAGCCCAATTACGGGCTGAGACTAAAAGATGTTAGGTAAATCTTGTTTTCAGGAGAGGCATGTCTATGTTAAATCAACAGAACCGCATTTTTAACCCACTTAGATTGACAGAGGCACGTATCGCAAAGGGACTTAGTGTTGCAGAGTTAGCCAATGAAATTGGGCTATCGAGACAAGCGGTGGCATTACTCGAACGAGGAGATACACAGCAACCTAAAGCAGAAACCGTAATGAATATGGCGAATGTTCTAGGTTTTCCTCGATCTTTTTTCTATAGCCATATTGATTCTCAGTTTAAGGGAAATACTTTTTTTAGAGCCAGTTCTTCATTAACTAAAAAAGTAAGGGAAGCGCAATTAGTTAAAGCAGATTTCGTTGAAATGATTTCATGTCAATTGGAGAAATACGTTGAGTTCCCTAAGGTTAACTTGCCCCCTTTGAATACATTTGAGGGCAGCAATTGGAGTATTGGTGATATTGAAGAGCTAGCAGCTTATTGCAGAAATTATTGGGGCTTGGGTATCAGACCTGTAGATGATATGGTAATGCTGTTGGAATCAAATGGAGTGCTTGTTAGCTCAATTGATACTGGCGCCCTAACACTGGATGCTTTTTGCCAGCCAAGGGGGAGTCGTCCATTAATAGTGTTGAGTAATGACAAACAGTCGGCTGTGAGAAGGCAGTTTGATAGCGCACATGAACTGGGCCATTTACTTATGCATAAGGATTCAATTAACAACCAAACGCTTATGAGCCCAGAGGAGTTTAGACAAATGGAGGATCAGGCTAATCGGTTTGCCTCCTCGTTTTTACTTCCGAAAGAAGGCTTTGAAAAGTCATTACGTTCGACAACATTAAATCACTTCACTGAAATAAAAGGGTATTGGAAAACATCAATTGGAGCAATGATTAAGCGTTGCAAAGACTTAAGTATTATTGATGATGTTAGATATACTTCGCTTCAAAAACAAATATCAACAAGAAAAATTCGGACTAGGGAACCTCTCGATGATGTCTTACCGATTTCTGAACCGAAAGTTTTAAAGCAGGCGATTGAAATGGTTGTTAAAGCAGATGTTCGAACAGCAAGTGACCTGTTATTCGAACTTGACCTACCTGCAACAATTGTGGAAGAAGTCTGTAATCTTAAGCAAGGTTATTTTGGACCGCACTCCTCTGAGCCTAGACTGAAATTGATTAATGGTGGTCTTAATTAATAAACAAATCAAAGAGGGGGAATTAAGGATGGCAGGAAATGCAGGCGGACATCGTGATGGAGCTGTGAAGGGACGTTCTCAGTTCGTAAATCCAAGAACGGGATTGTCGCAGAAGCGGGATACTGCAACTGGGAGAATTATGGACGTAAAGACTTCCGGCGGTGACTTCAAGGGAGTACGGAGAGAAAAGAAGTAGTGTTTGTATTAATTGCTGAAAATCTAGGAGCTGTCGCATTGTGACAGCTCCCTTATTAATAATCGCAATATGGTTTCATTAACCGACTTGTGGGAAGTTTAGAACTGGTTATTAACTATCTTTGTCATTTAGGTGGCGTTCATCTTCTACCCAGTTCTTACCCCATCCAGCTTCTCCACAAGTTGTGCAAACATAGTCGCCAGTCTTTCCATGACGAGTAGTTTCACTAACCACATGTGGGTGACTGTTTGTTGCCCCATTTTTTTCGCAGTGCAGCTACTTCGCTAATATCCATAATTTCGCTCCTTTATCCAGCTTCTTACCACAATTGTACACCAAATGTTTGGATATAGCGTATGAATCATTCTATTCCACAGATACGAACTTGGAAATTTTAAGGAGAACCATACCATGACTATGCCAACAAAAGCCCAGATTTTTTATGTGTGCGTCCTGCCATTCTAGTTAGTGTTGCCCGTTCACAACCAACTTTATGTCGATATTGCCGCGGGTAGCCCTAGAGTACGGACAAACGCCATGAGCAGCATGAACAAGTTCCTCCGCCACATGCTGTTCGACTCCATCAATGTTGACGTGCAACTGAGCAGCAAGTTCGAATCCGCCGTCTGGCCCTTTACCGATACTAACATGCGCGGTAACATCCGTCCCCGAGTGCTGAACCTTCTTCATACGAGCGACCAGATTCAACGCGCTATCAAAACATGCGGCATAACCTGCAGCGAACAGTTGCTCCGGATTCGTCCCTACCTCCCCGTTGCCGCCTAGCGCTTTAGGCATCCGAACATTGATATCTAACACTCCGTCAGAAGAGGTCACCTTACCGTTTCTTCCGCCTTCTGCAGTTGCAATTGCCGTATATAATGCTTCCATGATTCATCTCTCCTTTTGATTTAGTTGCACGCAAAACAATTGTACACAACTAAATATACAATAGAATCTGCCCGAACACAACTGTTATTAAAATTATCGTCGACTTGTGAATCCTCAATGACTAGCCTCTATCCCGATGAGCGGAGTAGAGGGCTTTACACAACGTCGGTTCCGCTTGCGGGGTATGAGCTGAAGAGTACGGATTTTCCATAGTTACGAAAATCAGAAAAAAGGCCATTCCGTAAAAAGGATGGCCTTAAAATTTGTCGTTACAGCCCAAAGCAGAACCCTAAAAAAGACATGAATACATAATATCTTATAAAAAAATTGAACATAAGTCTATACCTTTTTTAGAATAAATTGTATGGTATTCATGCGGCCGCAACGCAGTAAGAATTGGGATGATGGGAGAAGATCTATATGATTACACTCAAAAAGATCACACTGGAAAACCGGCGTGCCATGTTTAATTTGGAAGTTTCAGAAGACCAGCGACGCTTTGTTGCGTCCAATCTGTCAAGCGTGGCTTCCTGTTATGTCCTTGCAACCAATGGGGGACATCCATTTCCATTTATCATTTACTCTGATGAGCGGCCGGTAGGTTTTGTTATGTTGACTTATGGAATCACAGGTTACGACGAACCGTCAATCGCAGAAAACAACTACTGTATCTTGCGACTAATGATAGACAAACAATACCAGAACAGAGGCTATGGTCGGGAGGCTATGGAAAAGATTTTGGAATTTATTCGTACCTATCCAGCAGGACCAGCCCATTATTGTTGGATTCCTTATAAACCGGAAAACTTCCCTGCTAAAAAACTTTATGAAAGCTTTGGCTTCCGTGACAACGGTAAAATTTTCAACGATGAGTCAATAACTGTGCTGCAACTCTGATTTGCTACCAATCCATTAAGAACGTAAAATCAAAAGAAGGGCCATCCCGCAGAGGATGGCCCTAAAACTTGCCGTTACAGATAGCAAAAAAACGGAGTGGCAGTTAAAGGCTCATGGTATGCCCGTACCTTGCCAGGAAGTCCTGCTTTTCTTTATAGTCCGGCATGATACTCCCAACCAGTCGCCAGAAGGAGCGGTCATGATTCATATGAAGGAGATGACACAGCTCATGGATAACAACATAATCGATAACCTCTATAGGGGCCATGGCCAGACGATAATTAAAGGTTAGCTTTCTTCCAGAGCTGCAGCTTCCCCACTGGGTATTGGATTCTACTACCTCTACTATTCTCGGTTTGACTCTTAGCTGACTCTGATAGATGTTTAGCCGCTCTCCAATAATCTTTTTGCAGCGGGAGAAATAGAACTTTTTAAGACTGCTCTTAAGCTCCTCTTCGCCCAAACCGCTAGTGTCTATAAGCTCATGGAGAGAGAACTCCTTCCCCAGGTAAAGGAACCTTCCCAGCTCCTGATATTCCTTCACTCCTGGACCTTCTTGAGACCTTGCACGGGCAACGGACTTTTCCACTATCCATCGGCCATGATGCTCTACCGTCTTCATTATAGTCTCCGTGCTTGTATTGTTGGGTACCTTTACCATGATGAGGCCGGTTGAACCTATCTCAATGGAAGCTTTTTTTCTGATTCCGTATTGAACATGAAATTCTATGGTCTGACCCTCGAACTCGATTTTCACAACTAACACCAGCTTTGCAGGAAATTTGGCCTTACGTTTTAATGATCCGGGATATGATTGAAAGAGATAATGGAGGGATTGCTTTGAATCAGTTATTTCCATTAGAAGTATCCGTACTATCTTCCGATGCTCTTGGAGATTTTATTTCGCATGAGTACTTTTCACGGACTTTGGTCCGATGTCGATTGTTCTATAGAGGCTTGCATGATATTTATAAGATTATGACTGGTGATCAAGCATACTTCTTCAAAGTATACCGCCAAGGTGTCCGAAGTATGGCAGAAATTCAATCCGAGCTTGATTTGCTTCTTCATCTGAAAGCATCCGGTGTTGTTGCTATTATACCTGTCAGTAAACGTGATGGAACATTCATTTCGGAGTTTATGACGGTGAACGGAGTGAGGCATGGCGTGTTATATAC
>JAEWAA010000514.1 GCA_023391955.1 Bacillota bacterium
CCATATGGTCGAAGGAATCATCGGGTTTGGTTTTTTCACTGTTGGCGTTGATGCCCACAAAGGCTACGCCCTGCTCCTTGTACTTCAGTGCAGTTTGGCGGGTTACCTCATCGGAGCCGACAACATAGGGACAATGGTTGCAGGTGAAGAAAACAACGAGTACAGGGGCTCCGGCAAAGTCTTGCAGCGAGTAGGTTTTTCCGTCAGTAGCCGGCAGGGAAAACTCCGGCGCTTGCTCACCCAGTTGCAGCGTAAATGCCATTTCATCGCCTCCATCACGGAATCCGGCCTTGGCCGTCTCCTAAATTGTAACGGAGTTTCCAGGAGGAAAACAAGGCGAAACCGGGTACCCGGCTCATCCCAGCCTCAAATCCACTGGACAACCTCTTCCATAGGACGTCTTGTTTTGGGCTGGGGCTCCTTGGCGCGGTAGCCGAATCCGGCCATGACCGATACGCCGAAATGCTCCGGATCGAGGATCCCCTCTTCCTGCAGGATGCTCTCCACCGCTGCTGGATTGAAGCCTTCGATGGGACAGGAGTCGATGCTCAGGAACGCAGCGGCAGTCAGCATATTGCCCAGGGCAATGTAGCTTTGTTTGCACGCCCAGTCGAACAGCGCCCGGTCATTGTCCAGCAGGTTGAATTCGTTGCGCTGGAAGTTTTCGTATACGGCCTTCATTCTTTCGGCCACAGCTTCCGGCAGCTTCTTCACCTCGGTCATCATCTTCGTGACATAATCGCCGCTGTAGATTACATCCCCGGACTTCCGGGCCAGGATAATGACGAAATGGCTGGCGCCGTTCAAGCTGTTTTGCGCCCCCCAGGACACCGGGAAAAGCTTCTGCTTCAGCGCTTTATCCTGGATCACCAGGAACTTCCACGGTTCAAAGCCGAAGGAGCTGGGGGACAGACGGCCCGCCTCTAGAATCGTGTTGAAATCCTCCGGGGTTATCATCTTCTCCGGATCAAACAGCTTGCAGGCATGGCGGAACTCCATCACATCCAGGAACTGCTTATTTTTCGTGGAAAGGGTTGACATCATCAAAACCTGCCTCTCAATTGGTATGCCTTTACCATAGCATAACCATATACCGGATTGTAGTACGCACATTTTTGATATACAATATCATATTAATATCCTAAGTATCTTTTTTATCTTAAAGGGAGAGTGAAGAGGAATGGACCATTGTGAAGCTCCGGCAAAGCATCAGCCCTGCGCTGTGGAGATTACCTTGAATATTATCAGCGGCAAATGGAAGGGCATTATCCTGTACCGGCTGCTGGACGGCAAAAAACGGTTTAATGAGCTCAAACGGCGGATTCCCAATGTGACCCACCGGACTCTGACCCTGCAGCTGCGGGAGCTGGAGGCGGACGGGATTCTGAAACGGACCGTCTACGCGGAGGTGCCGCCCCGGGTGGAATATGAGCTGACGGAGCTGGGACTGTCCATGACCCCGATTCTGAAGGCCATCTACGACTGGGGAGTCAATTACCGGGACAGCCAGCAGCAGCAATCCGCTGCGGCTCTGGAGGCCTCGGGCGGGCAAGCCTAACGGGCAAAAAACGGGAAAGGCAGAGGAGGATGGCCGTTTTGATGCGGATTTACGCGGCCGACGACCATATTATGGTACTGACCGATGCGGTGGATGCCAGCTTCCACCGCCATCTGTACGTGCAGCTTTCCATTGCGCTGGACAAGGAGTTTTATATGGAGGTGGACGGCGCACGTTTCCTGTGCCCAGGGATCGTGCTGGATTCGCAATTGGAGCATGGCATGGAGAGCAACAGTGGCAGGCAGCTGTTTTTATTGGCGGACCGGGCTTCGGGTTTGGCTGCCAGTCTCCGGACTGCATTTCTGGTGGGGGAGGGAGAACGTTATGCCCTGCTGCCTGGTGAGGCGGGACACCGGATTGGGGAGCTGCTGGACCGGGAGCCGGAGCTGTGGGAGCAGGCCGGGAACTACCCGCTGTTGTTGCGCCGTGTGCTGGAGCTGTTGGGCATTGCGGACCTTACAGCGGTGAACCGGCGGATCTCCGACCGGCGGGTGCAGCAAACGGTGGAGGCGCTGCGGACCGGCCGCCTGACCGGCTTGACCATTGCAGAGCTGGCCCGGCGCACCTTGCTTTCGCCCAGCAGGCTCTCCCACCTGTTCAAGGCCGAAACCGGCATGCCCCTGGGCAGCTACATGGCACTGCACAAGCTGGAGAGCGCCATGCAGCATCTATTGCAGCATGGCAATGCCACAGAAGCCGCCATGGAGGCGGGCTTCGACAGCCCCTCCCATTTTGCCGCAGCCAGCAAAAAAATCTTGGGCATGAGCGCCACCTCCATCCGGCGGGATAGCGTCTTTTTGAAAGTTTCCCTCTTCGCCCCATGATACGCTAGGAGCAGGAGGTGCTCGAAGATGGAACATACGAAATCGATGGAGCATTATTTGAAACCAACGGCAATTTTGGATTTTAAGGACGCGGGGATAAGGAAGCTGGTGGAGAAACGCGGTTGGCTTGAGCTGGACAATACCGGGAAGATCCTGCACATCTATAACTTTGTCCGGGACGAGATCGCTTTTGGCTATAACGAGGATGACGCCCTTCCGGCCTCAGCGGTGCTTGCAGACGGCTACGGGCAGTGCAATACCAAGGGAGTCCTGTTTATGGCGCTGCTCCGGGCGGCAGGCATTCCCTGCCGGATGCACGGCTTTACCATAGACAAAAAACTGCAAAAAGGAGCCATGAAGGGGTTCTATTACCGGCTGTCGCCGCGGGAAATCCTGCACAGCTGGGTGGAGGTTTATATGGAAACGCAGGACAGATGGATCAATATGGAAGGGTTTATTCTGGACCTGCCTTACCTTAACAAGCTGCAGCGGAAATTCGCCGATTGTACAGGCTCCTTCTGCGGGTATGGGGTGGCTGTGGCGGATTTCCGGAATCCTCCGGTGCAGTGGAACGGCAGCGATACCTATATCCAAAAGGAAGGCATCGTCAGGGACTTCGGAGTGTTCGACGGTCCGGATGAACTCTTCGCCGCACAGCGCCAGGAGCTGGGGCCGGTGAAAAGCCGGTTGTTCCGGTATCTGATCCGGCATCTGATGAACCGCAATGTCCGCCGTATCCGCAACGGGTAGACGCCGGCCCGGCAAAGGGGATCTGTTACGTGCCTTTCGGACAGCTCCCTTCGTTTGGGCCGGTTATTGCAGCTTGCTGATCCGTCTCAGGTTGATTATGTTTGATATCACCGTTGCCATGCCCCCGAAAAAGCTCCCCCACCCCCAAATACTGCCGAGCACAATACCGACAGCACCCATACCAAGCAGGATAATGCCGATGGCGCTGCCGACATAAGAGCCGGTTTGGGCTACCTTCCGGGAAGGGTAGGTGCCGCTTGCGGCATGTTTGGTAAAAGCGGCCATTTTTTCGTTGTGAGCCTTCAAATCGAATTTTTTCATCATTGTCCTCCTACTCGAAGATTTGATCCATCATCTGATCCAGCATAAAATCAAACACCTGGAAGTGGTCGTACAGCAGCTTTTCCTTATTCGCGGCAATGTTCAAAAGGGAAGCCAGCACGGACAAGGCCATCTCCTCCGGAATCCGCAGGGTCAAATAGGACTTGGCCAGGAGCCGCTTAGCCCCTGTAAGGCTGTCAAAGCCGATGGCCTCCTGCTCCTCCGGGGCCAGCTTATTGATGAAGCCGGTAAAATCGGCGCTTGCCGTGTCATACAGGAACGGGCTTTTGTCATATTCGGCGTACACGGCCTTCAGCGCTTTGGCCAAACCGGACTTTCCCGGCTCCTGCGCCAGAATGTCCTCCATCAGGGTATACAAGCTGTGCTGCACATCCAGCAGTGTTTCGTAAAACAGCCGTTCCTTAGACGGAAAAAAAATATAAAACGCACCTTTGGAAATACCGGCCTTCTGGCATAGCTCGTCGATATTGGTCCGTTTATAGCCGTAGCTTTTCCAGCTTAGTCTGCAGCTGCTGATGAGAATGCCGCGGATATTTTGTTTTTCTTGCTCACTGAAGCTTTTGGGCAAAGGGCTCACTCCGTTTTCTTTTATGTGACTATAATTTTTTTTTTAGTCATATAAATCTTAACCTATACGCTCTCCTCCGTCAATCCGGAAACACGCTAAAAAAACCCAAAAGGAAGGCCGGCTGCGGCTTTTCTTCTTGGGTTTCTCCATCGGAAGGCATTGTGAATGCGGGTTATGCCACCGGATACCCGATGGACTCCAACTCCTCTAGGACCGAAACACGGTCTCTGTCCGGGTTTAGGGTAGCAATTATAGCAGCGGTAACGGGCTCCTGCCGGTAAATGGAGGCAACTGCCTCCAGCTGGCCCTCTCTTTCCGCCATTTCATAATAATCCTTGGCCCACTCCAACCA
>JAEWAA010000520.1 GCA_023391955.1 Bacillota bacterium
CATCTGGCCCAGGCCTTCGGCAATACCTTCGTCATTATTGCGGTTTCCCTGGTGGGCAATGTTATTCTGGGCACCTTGGTGGCGTATGCCATCGGCCGGTTTGATTTTCGCGGAAAAGGGCTGGTAATGGGAGCATTTCTGGCTGCCACCATCATTCCGACCATCACCACGCAGGTGGCTGTATTCTCCATCATCCAATCCCTGCACCTGTTCAACACACTGTATGCGCCTATTCTGCTGTACATCGGAGCGGATGTGGTGCAGATTTACATTTACCTGCAGTTCATCAAAAGCATCCCGTATGAGCTGGACGAAAGCGCCATGATTGATGGAGCCTCGCTGTTCCGGATTTACCGGAAAATTATTTTTCCGCTGCTTACGCCTGCAACAGCCACGCTGGTCATCCTGAAAACCATCAATATCTACAATGATCTGTACATTCCTTACCTGTACATGCCCAAAGCGAAGCTGGGGGTGGTTTCCACCTCCATCATGCGGTTTGCCGGAATCAACCAGGCGGAGTGGAACTACATCTGTGCGGCCATTCTGATCATCATGCTGCCCACCGTCATTCTCTATTTAGTCCTGCAAAAATTTATTTTTTCAGGGGTGACCAGCGGGGCGGTCAAGGCCTGAACGTCTGGGGGATAGGCATACACCCGAAATACTGCAACCGTTTTCTGCATGTTTATGGTAAAATGAATGTGGCAAAATGCGTTGGCTGGGAGTGAGCCTGCTTGAATGTCATGATCGTGGATGATGAAGAGCTGATCCGGTTGGGAATCGCCAAAATACTGGGCAAGTCCGAGCTTTCCGTCCAAATTGCCGGTTTATATGCTAATGGCTTGGAGGCAAGTGCGGCCATGAGCAAGCTTCAGCCCGGGGAGCTGCATGTGTTGATCACTGATATCAAGATGCCGGTAATGGACGGTCTGCGGCTGATCGAAAAGGCGAAGGAGCGGTTTCCGGCTCTTCATGTGATTGTGATCAGCGGCTTCAACGAGTTTGAATATGCCAGACAGGCCCTCCGCTTCGGCGTTTTCGATTATTTGCTGAAGCCCTTGGATAAATACGATCTTTTCCAATCCCTAACTAAAATCAGCCGCAGTCTCGACGAGACGGAACCGGATTGCCGGGAACGGGACGCAGGGGAGCAGGAGCACCGTGTGGCGGAGCGGATCAAGCAGATCCTAGATAAGGAATTTGACAAGACCTTTAATCTGGAGCAATTGGCGGAGCGGGTGGAGCTTAGCCCCAGCTATGTTAGCAAATTGTTCCGGCAGCAAACCGGTTTGACCATGACCGATTATCTGATTGCCGTACGGATGGAGAAGGCCAAGCAATTCCTGACGGATTATCCGCAGCTGAAAAATTATGAGGTTTCCTCCATGCTGGGTTATTCCGACCCGGTTTACTTTAACAAGCTGTTTAAGAAGACAGTGGGCTTGACGCCCAAGGAATACAAGGAAAAGTATACCTCGCCGTAATCCGGGCATGCCAATGCCCGGTTTTCTGTTACCCGCCGGCAGACTGGAGGACGGAAGAATGAACTTGCGTACAAATAAGCCTCTATTGCTTCTTCTTACGGTGCTATGGATGTGCGGCGGCTGCAGCTGGAGTGGTCCAAGCGGTCCTCCTGGACAGAAGGAAGCGGAGCCTTCCGGCGATCCCGGCCAAAGCGGCATCATCACCGTAGTGACCAACAGGACCGATATGATTGACGGCACATATAAGGAGTATGCCCAGCGGTTTCACGAGCTGCATCCGGAGATTACAGTCCAATTCGAAGCCTTCCGGGATTATGACAAAAGCGTCAAAATCCGGCTTGCCTCGGGCGAAGCGCCGGATGTGATGCTGATGCCTTCGGTTCCGGCCTCCGATTTGCCCAAATTTTTTGCCCCCTTGGATGATTTGGAGCTGGATGGCGACATGTACTTTAAGGATTTCCGCGCGTATGAGGGCGTTACTTACGGTATTCCCTCCGGAGTGGCCGTAACCGGCCTGATTTATCACAAGAAAGTGTTCGAACAAGCCGGCATTACGGAGCTGCCGCAAACGCCGGATGCTTTTTTCGCGGTTTGTGAACGGCTGAAGCTGCATGGTGTGATTCCTTTGGCCTCCAATTTTAAGGACCGCTGGCCGTTGCAGGTGTGGATGTACGATGTGCCGCTTTTAATCTCAGGGGATGGGGCGGTAAAAACCGGTCTGGCCTCCACAGACACTCCGTTTCATCCGGAAAGTCCCTATGTGGCTGCGCTGGAGATGATCCGAACATTGTATGACCAGGGCTACTTGGAGCCCAACCTCAATGACACCAACTGGGAACGGTCCAAGCGGGAGCTGGCGGAAGGGAAAATCGGCATGATGCTCACCGGCAATTGGGCAATTCCGCAAATTATCGAGAATGGAGCCAAGCCGGAGGAGATCGGCTTCATTCCTTTTCCGGCCAATCCTTCAGGGATCCAGCGGGTTACCCTGTCTCCGGACCGCTATTACGCAGTCAGCAAGAGCAGCAAACACCAGGGGGCGGCCAAAACCTTTATTACATGGATGCTGACACAATCCGGCTACGAGAATTACGCAGGATACATCCCGGTGATGAAGTCCAAATCCACGGAATTGCAGCAGCTCCTGGAGCTGGAGTCGTACCGGCCCCAGTATGTGGAGATTGTCAAGGATACTGATGAACTGAGCCAGATATTGAATAAAGCCCAGCTGGACATGCCTCTGCTGGTGCAGGATTACCTGCTGGGAGCTCCCGCAGAGGTGCTGGACAGATATAATCAGCAATGGGCGAAGGCCCGGAGTACCGTGCTGGAGAGCCATTGAGGGCGGGAGGAAAGCTTGTGGGGAAACGGTTGCGCAAAAGAACCCGAGTTTGGCACTCCATTGCCAACAGCAGCATGAAGAAGAAGCTGATTATTGTGTTTGTGTTTCTGATCACCTTGCCCTTAACGCTCACCAGCTATATTTCATTCCAATATTACTCCAAATCCCTGCAGTCCAACGCCCAGGCATATGTTTCGCGGACCGCCTCGGAGCTGATGGACAAGCTGGAAAATTACATCTCCGATGTGAAGCGGATATCCGCTCTGCCCTTATTTATGACGGATATGCAGCAGAAGCTGGCCCAGCCCTTGAGCATCGAGAAGATGCGGAGTCTGGAGCCCGTGGTGCTGAGTCTCAACAACATTAAGAAGGACAGCACCTCGGTCTACATTATCGATAACTATGATGAGCTGTATTACAATCTGAAGACAGACGGGCTCCGACAGGATATCCGGAAAAAAATCCCGTATTGGCGGAGTCTGGCCAAGGAGGCGGAGGGGCTGCCGGTGCTGCTGCCTGTCCAGGAGGTGGAATACTCCTCCGGAAATAAGGATTATGTGTTTACCGTGGTCCGTGAAATCCGGGATGCGGTCTCCATTGTCCCCATCGGCATGATTGTGTTTGACACTTCTGTAAGCGTTATCGCCAAGACGGTAGAAGAGATGGATGCCATTACCAAGGGGCATTCGATGATCTGGGACCAGCAGAACCAGATCGTCTTCGACAGCGAGAGGGCGTTCATGATGGGCCGCGCAGAGGATCTTCCTTACTTTTCCAGGATAGAGGGGGATCAGGGAAGCTTTCCGCTGGAGCTGGATAATGCGGAATATATCTGCACATACACCACCTCCGCCAAAACAGGCTGGAAGATGGTTGCCCTCATCCCGGTCAAGGAGGTGACCGCCAAGGCTACTCTGACACGGAATGTAACCATTCTGGTGACCTTGGCCATATCCGGCTTTGCCCTAGCCGTTTCCATTGTCATCTCCCACTTTTTGACGGGGCCGCTCAGCAAGATGTCCAGACTGATGAAGCAGGTGCAGGGCGGCAACATGGATGTGCGGCTTAAGGTGAAGTATGCCGATGAGGTAGGGCTTTTGGGCAAACACTTCAACCAGATGCTGGAGCGGATTAACGAGCTCATCGGAGAGGTGGCGGACAGCCGTCTGCGCAAGAAGGAGGCGGAGATGCGGATGCTGCAAAGCCAGATCAATCCTCATTTTATCTACAACACCCTGGAGACCATCCGGATGATGGCAGAGCTGAATGACGATGACCGGGTATCTGCGATGACCTATAACTTGGGCCAAATGCTCCGGTACAGCCTGACCAAAGGAGTGGAGAGCGGCACCGTTGCCTCGGAGCTGGAGCATCTGGAGCATTACCTGTATTTGCAGAATATGCGGTTCAACGATAAATTTGCCCTGACCCTGAAGGTGCCTGAGCCGCTGCTTGGCCGGCCGATGCTGAAGCTGGTGCTGCAGCCGGTTGTGGAGAATTCTATCTATCATGGCTTGGAGAAACGGGAGGGCTCCGGGGAAATCACGATTTCCGCCTATGATCTGGGAGACGATACCTATTTCATTCTTACGGACAATGGAATCGGGATGAGCCGCGAGACGGTGGAGAGGTTGAACGGTCATTTCGAAACGCTGGTGTACGATACGAATTCCAGAGGAGGCATCGGCCTGCAAAATGTGAATGAGCGGATCAAGCTCCATTATGGTCCGGCGTACGGGCTGCAGGTGGAGAGCCGGCTCGGACAGGGGACTGCCGTCATTATGAAGCTAAGGAATATGGAAGCGGAATGAGAGGTAGGAGAAGCTAAAAAACCGGCCTTGCATGGATGGATGCAGGGCCGGTTTAACGACGTTAGGATTGCAGCTGTGCCGTCTTGAGGTATTGCAGGTTCCGGTCCACCAAAGCGATCCGCTGCTGCACACATGCATAGGAGCGGAGCGGGTCTTCGGGTGTATGGAGCACATAATCCAGCAGTCTGTCTACCGTGGTGGAAGCCACATGGCAGCGGGTGTCGGAGGAAGCGTAATACAAATATACGTCTCCGTTATCCCGGGCAATCAGGCCGTTGATGAAGACGACGTTGGAAACATCGCCGATCCGCTCCTCACCTTCAGGAGCAATCAGATGGCCTGCTGGAGCATGCAGCAGCTTGGATGGATCCGCCAGATCTGTCAGGAAGGCGTAGACCACGTAACGCAGTCCTGCCGCGGTGTTGCGCACTCCGTGGGCCACATGCAGCCAACCCTTAGGGGTTTTGATAGGGGCGGGGCCTTGGCCGTTTTTGACTTCCTTAATGGTATGGTAATAGCGGCGGTCAATAATGGATTCGGAAGTGATGATGGCGGGATTCATGCTGTCGGATAGCCCCCAGCCGATGCCGCCTCCGGAGCCTGCTTCGATGAAGCCGTCCTGGGGCCGGGTGTAGAAAGCATATTGGCCGTCTACAAACTCCGGATGCAGCACCACATTCCGCTGCTGGGCGGAGCCGGTTTTCAGGTCGGGCAGCCGCTCCCAGGTCTTCAGATCCCGGGTCCGGGCAATACCCGCTTGGGCTACTGCGCTGGAGAGATCCCCCGGTGCGGCGTCGGGGTCCTTGCGTTCGGTGCAGAAGATTCCGTATATCCACCCGTCCTCATGGCGGACCAGACGCATGTCATAGACATTGGTATCCGGCTCATCCGTCTCCGGCATCACCACCGGATGGTCCCATAAGCGGAAGCCGTCCACGGGTGAGTCGCTTTCCGCCACGGCGAAGAAGGATTTGCGGTCAACGCCTTCCATGCGGGCAATGAGATAAAACTTGCCGTCCAGCTCGATGGCACCCGGATTGAAGGCGGCGTTGACACCGATCCGCTCCATGAAATAAGGGTTGGTATCGGGGTTAAAATCATACCGCCATACCAAGGGCGCATGGGCGCCGGTCAGCACGGGGTTGGCGTAACGTTCGAAGATGCCGTTTTCGGAGAAAAGAGGCTGGTTTTTACGTGTGATTAGGGCCTCATAGCGGTGTTGGATCATCTGCTTGCGTTGTTCGAATAAGGTGCTCATGGAATCACAACCTTCATATGATTTGGGTCCGCGGGATGATACCCGGCAGGAGCTAACGGACAGGAGGAGTGTGTCTAGGAATGGTGGGTAATGCTTTCATGTGCTTCCCATCCGTTCCAAGTATCGGGATATTAGTGGTAAATGATCGAAAGGCGGCCTTTTCGTTCGGAACAATCAACTCCTATGAAGCCCATCGCTAGCTCTCTGCCTCTCCTTCTACATCTGGGAGGCACGACGTAGAAACCCTGGCCTGGGATGACTGAGTTGTTTCACCGCATGTTTGAGATTCGTGACAATGGCTCCCATGCTTGCCTTGATCCGCAACAAGGAATAGCTGGCTTTTGGGGTGTAACCCAGGCCGGCATGGTTTTTCAATTCGTGGTTTTTGGGCTCCACCCGTTTGCGCCGCCGGCTCAGCTCCCGTCCTTCTTCACTGGCATTGCGTGCAGCGCCGGCTTCATAGTGGGCCACATAGTCACTGCGGAATACACTGCGTCCGGTTTTACTTGTGGTGCATTCCGCCCGCAAGGGACAATTCGCACAGGCCGCTTTTGCAAAATAGTACTGGGTCCCCTCCAGTTTGGCGCTGCTGGA
>JAEWAA010000613.1 GCA_023391955.1 Bacillota bacterium
GAGCGGCATATTGTGGAGCAGCGGATCTGGATGATGGGCAAGGAATCCGCCGTCACCCTGGGCCACCGGAATGAGGCGTACAAGACGCCCTTTAACTGCTTTACCGGCATCCGCGCCAAGTTTGACCAATGGCTGGCGGATAAAGCGGTGGAGGCGGGAGCCATCCCTGTCTATGAGACGGCGGCGGTAGATGTGATCCGTCAGGGTGACAAAGTGGTAGGCGTCCGCACCGACCGGGAGGACGGGGACCTGTATGCGGATGCGGTAATTATTGCCGACGGCGTAAACTCCCTTTTGGGCAAAGCCATGGGTGTGCACCGGGAATGGAATCCCGATGAGGTTTCGCTGGCGGTGAAGGAAATCATTATGCTCCCCCGCGAAAAAATCGAGGACCGCTTCGGTCTCGAAGGGGACGAAGGAGTCACCGTGGAGTTTATGGGCGAAACCTCCAAGGGCATGGCGGGAATGGGCTTTATGTACACCAACAAGGAGTCCATCTCCATCGGCATCGGCGTGATGGTGAACCACCTGCGGCAAAGCGGAGCCAAGCCACATGAGCTCTTGGAGGAGGTCAAGCGTCATCCCTCCATCCGCAAGCTGATCCAGGGCGGGGAAGTGAAGGAATATGCGGCCCATCTGATTCCCGAAGGCGGATACCATTCCATTCCCCCTCTTTCGGGCAGCGGCTGGTGCATTACCGGCGATGCCGCACAGCTGGTGAATTTTGTCCACCGGGAGGGAACCAACCTGGCCATGGTTTCCGGCAGGCTGGCGGCGGACGCGGTTATTAAAGCCAAGGAGAAGGGGGATTTCTCCGCTGCTTCCTTGAAGCAGTACGATAATGCCATGAAGAGCAGCTTCCTCATGAACGACCTCAAAAAATATAAGGGCATGCACAGCCTGCTGAAGGATTTTGATCCGTCGCTTCTGTTTGGGGACCTGCCCCGGGCTATCAATGAGGCCGCTTACGAGATGTTCCTTGTGAACGGGGTTACCAAGGCCGAAAAGCAGAAAAAAGCCATCCGTCTGGTGAAGCAGGCGGCAGGCGGCACGATGAATCTGATGAAGCTGGGAGCCAAAGGCTGGAGGGCGATAAACGGATGAGCACTCAAACCATGACCGACAAGCTGTTTACAATCCGCTACAAATGCGATGATGTATCCCACTTGGCCATCAAGGATGAGGCAGTCTGCGCCAGATGCGCAGGCAAAAGCTGCAACAGCTTCTGCCCGGCAGAGGTGTACAGCTGGGATGAGGCGGCCAAGATCAACCATGTGGCCTATGAAAATTGTGTGGAATGCGGCACCTGCCGGATTGCCTGTGCTTCGGACAATGTGGCGTGGGTTTATCCTAAGGGTGGATATGGGATAACATACCGTTTTGGATAAATAATGTAAATTATTGGTTATAAAAAATAGGCTGCTCCGGCTGGCAGATGATCCTGCCCCGGAGCAGCCTATTTGTTCATTCCAGGTTACGCCTTTGCGTTACTGGATGAAGCCTGTTTTTTCCAAGATGCGCTTCAGAATCACAGCGGCTTCCGCGCGGTTGGCGCTTGCTGCTGGATCCAGCTTATTGGAATCCGCGCCTTGGGACAGACCCAGCTTAATGACAGCTCCTGTTTCAAGCTGTGCCCAAACCAGATCCTCGGCATCCTCGAAGCGGGAAAGGGTTGTAGCCAGCTCGATCACGGTGAAGTCTGCTTTGCCCCCTGCGAACTTGTAAGCCCGGTAAGCCAGAGCCAGAAGCTCCTCACGGTTGATGAAGCGGTCCGGACGGAAGGTGCCGTCCTCGTAGCCTTCGATCAGACCGGCATTTTTGGCGGCGAAGATATATACCGCATGCCAAGCCTCGGGGTCCACGTCAGGGAACTCGCCTACGGCAGTCTTCGGAGGTACGGTCAGGCCAAGGCCCTTCACCAGGAGGGCTGCGAACTCAGCGCGGGTCACGCCGCGGTTAGGCTCGAAGCTGTTGGCGGCGGTGCCTTCAACAATTTCTCTGCCGTTTAGCAGCTTGCTGGCCAGCAGTTCAATGTCCGCTTCCGCCCAGTGACCATTCAGGTCAGCGAAGACGGTATTGCGCTCCAGCACCAGGTAGATGCTATTGCCGGGACGTTGGAAGGTGGCGGAGGTGCCGTTAATGACCGACGGTACGAAGGTCAATGCATCGGTAGCCGGCAGATATTGAACCACGGTAGCCTTGCCGTTGCTTTCGCGGGTCATGGTGATGGTGCGTTTCACATAGGTGCTGCCGAAGTTGTCCAAGGCCAGTTTTTTGCCGTCGGCGCCAACAGCCAGAAGCTCAAAGCGCACGGGATCGGACAATGCTGTGCCATTGGCCTTCGCTACAGCCGCTGCAACCTGCGCCGCTTCATCACCGGTTACCTTGGTGACGGTCAGCTTCAAGGTCAGTCCGGCAGCGCCGGTGTTCAGCATGCTGCTGATTTGCGTCAGGTTCAAGACGGAGAGCGGAAGCTCATAGGTCCCGTGGTCACCTGTCAGGGAAAGGACAGTGCCGGTGCGTGTCATGGCCTCAGTGAGTCCGGAGAAGGGGATCTCTACGGATTCTGCAAACCGCAGAGTTACCTTGTCGGAGCCATGGAAGGCATCCTTCAGATCATCGGCGTCAATGACGGTAACATCCGGATCAGCTTCCGTTCCGGGTGTAGGAGAGGGCGACGGTGAAGGAGTATATGTACCGGAGCCTGAGCCTGATCCAGAACCGCCAGAGCCGGAATCACCACCGGAACCGGAGTCTGTCTCACGGTAAACGGCATTGGATACGGTCGAGTAGTTTAATGCCTCATTTTGATACTTGATGACAATGGGATTATGCTGGGAATAGTTCGGGATTACCTTCGGGTCGAAGGTATAATAGTATTTTCCCTCGCCGTATGTTGTGTACGTTGCTGTCACCGGCGTGATGAATGTCCCCGCGTTATCATAAACGGACAGGGTAACCGGTTGTCCCGAGGCGTAAACGCTCGTCCCTACGGTACCGTCGAAGTAAACCTGTCCGGTTACGGTGCCGTTGGCTTGGTAACGCACATCCTTAAAGTAGGCGTCAGCCAAAGCCAGAACAGGGCTAAGCAGGGAAACAACAAGCAAAACCGCCGTGACGGTAGCCAGTTTTTTCATAACCGCTATTCGCATGCCTTTTCCTCCTGTTAGTAGAATAATAGAACAATACGCCTGGCCCGGCGGCCTCACCACCTTTCATAGGGGATAAAAAAGGAGAATTAAAAAAGTTGGATGGTGCTGACAGTTAGCCAGCAGTTCTGAGTGAATTTCCAAATGTAAGCATATTTACCCGGCGTCACAATTTTGAAACAACTATTTTTGAAAAGGAAATGTAAGCGTTTATTGTACATTGTTACGAGTTTTTTTGGTGCATTCGCAAGTAGCTTTTAAGACGAAGATTGACTATACTGAAGGTATCTAAAAGTAAGCAAAGAAGAGAGTTGATGACAATGTCCAGTGAGCAAAAGGAACCTTTTACCGTAGGCAGTAAAAGTTTTACGGCAGTTGCCATCAATACAGCAGCCAAAGCCGGCGAATGGATCAAGAGCAAGCTGGGGGACTTCTCCAGCCTTACTATAAAAACATCCCCCCACGATCTTGTCACGGAAGTGGACAAAGGCTCCGAGATGATGATCCGCAATTTGATCATGACCCATTTTCCCACCCATTCCATTCTGGGTGAAGAAGGTGTGGAGCCGGGCGCAGCTGCTTCTATTAAGGCACTGCAGGAAGCAAGTGACGCAGAATATCTGTGGATTGTGGACCCGGTGGACGGCACAACCAACTTTATTCACGGCTTCCCGTTCTTCAGCGTATCCATCGCTTTGGCCCATAAGGGCGAGATTATTGTAGGCGTTGTGTACGACCCGAATAGGGACGAATTGTTTGTTGCCGAAAAAGGCAAAGGTGCATATGTTCATGGCCGGCGCACCACGGTATCCGGTGAGGAGCGGCTTCTGGACAGCCTCGTGGCTACGGGCTTCCCAACTGACCGCGGGCCGAATATCGCGGGCAACATGAGAGGACTGGAAGCAGTGGTGCCCCGGGTACGCAATGTCCGTTCCGGCGGGTCGGCTGCACTTCATCTGGCTTATGTAGCGGCCGGACGGCTTTCCGGCTATTGGGAGCTGGGTTTGAATGCCTGGGATGTCGCCGCAGGTATGCTGCTGGTGAAGGAATCCGGCGGCAATGTAACGGATACCAAGGGCAATCCGTACCATCTCGGGGTGCGCAACATTGTGGCCACCAACGGTCGCATTCATGATGAGCTGGCACAGCTGCTGCAGGAATCGGACGCGGCAGGAAATTAATCCGCAAGAAAATAGCCGTTCGGACGTTGAGCCGGGCGGCTTTTTTGTTTTGAGAAAAACCGATATGCTTTTTATACGCGGTGAATGGAAAAAAGATTCCAAAATCGGCCGAGGAGATGATGTTATGTTTGATTGGTTTGCCTTTGCCGATTATTCCGGAGCAAGGGACGCAGCAGCCCAAAGGAAGGCTATTGCCTGGGCCGTGGACCGGAGAGAAGGCAAGGGCATAACCGTTGCCCAGGGTTTGACCCGGCAAGTTCTGCTTCTTGAGGCTGTAGCGTTGCTGCAAGAGGCGGAAAACCAGGGAAAGCGGGTGTTGTTCGGGTTTGACCATAACTATGGGTTTCCGGTGGGATTCTACGAGGCGTTATGGGGAGAGGAGCCGGACAGCTGGGAGCAGATTCTTGAAGACTATTATAAGAGTGTGGAGCATTTTGCAGGGTGGAAAATAGAAGGTAAAGATGCCGCAGGAAATCCAATGGGTGAAACTCTTCCGGGAACTGCAGCGCAAGGAAGGGGTGGTGCTAACCTTATGCGGTTGGAGCAGTGGTCGCCGCGGGAATGGGGCAGAGTGGCGAATAATCAGATCAGCCGTCAGCTGGATATCAAGGAGGGGCCGTTTTGGGGCAGCCGGTTCGGGCCGAAGCCGGACGCCGGAATTTTCCGGGCTTATACCCTCCCGGATGGTCGGCCCTTTGTACTTCATGACCGCAGGCTGGTGGAAATGCGCTACCGCCGCTTAAAGCCAGGGTATCAAGTGGGGGGAATCGGTTCGGTGGGCCAGCAGACACTGTACGGAATATTGTACCTGCGGGAGTTATTGGCCTTATGCCGGAAGGTAGGAATCGCCCTTCATGTTTGGCCGCAGCACGGCGCCGGGATTCCCGAAACTGGCCATATGGCGGTGGAGGTGTACCCGACACTTTCGCTCGCGCTGGAAGGCATCCGCGGCCCCCGCACAGATGCGGGCGATGCCGCAGCATGTGTCAGCTGGATGTCGAGGATGGACCGGGAGGGCAGACTGGAACAGCTGTTAACCTCATCGTTCGGCGAAACAGAATGGGCCCGCGCAAAACTCGAAGGCTGGGTACTGGGCGTCCCGCCGGAGGAACGTTAACAGCTCCAACCTCCGGCATCCTACCTCAAACCTGCAGCCTCCGCAAAACTGACACTCAGCACCCTGCCTCCAACCTCCAGCCTCCGCATAAACTGACACTCAGCCCCGCCTTTTTCCCAACTTATCCCCACGGCTTATCCCGGAGGGAACTCTTAACAAGGCCCTTGTCGTCCATTATCCCATTAGCTCAGGTAGAGTTGAGAGAGGATGGACCGATAACTAGAAGCTTGTCGCGCATTATCCCCTTCACTCAGGGCAAACGCCACCAACGGATTACATGTATAAGCCCTTGTTATCCATTATCCTTTTTGCTCAGGTAAGAGTGAGAGGGTAAATGGTAGAAAGTCTTGTCGCGCATTATCCCATAACTCAGGACAGCTAGCAGATGGAGCACATGTAGACGTCCTTATCGTCCATTATCCCATTGGCTCAGGTAGAGTTGAGAGAGGACGGACCGATAACTAGAAGCTTGTCGCGCATTATCCCCATAACTCAGGATAGTTAACAGATGGAGTGCAAGTAGGCGTCCTTATTGTTCATTATCCCATTGGCTCAGGTAGAAAAGTGAGGGGATGGGTAGGAGTGTTTCTGTCTAGCTTGATATTTGCCAATTCTGATTCTGAAATCTTGTTGTTCCCTGAGTAAAGGGGATAATGGACGACAAGGGTGTGAATGCAGCTTATACTTCTTTTGGACATGGCATTGCTGTACATGGATTTGTTATTTTTTGAGTCTTTATAGCTTCGAGAGCTTCGAGTGCTTCGTTATTCCTGAGTGGAGGGGATAATGGGCAACAAGGGCGTGGATGTGAAGTGCAAAGGGATAGTGAGTGACAAGGGCGAACAGTTTGTCCTGAATAACGGGGATAGTGGGCGACATCGGGTGTGAGAGTGACCTGCCCCGAATAACGGAAGGCAATGTTCCGCTAATTGGGTCGGTTCACTAGTTTGGGGAGGATAAGGGAAGGGGAGTTTCCCTTATTCAATCGGGATGCCGGGTAGAGGGGGGAGAAAGGCCCGGATTAGGGGAAGTTGGATAGTCGCTATTGCGTGCTAGGGTAGCATTCATACTGAAATAGTCGAAATCTGCCTTCCGTTATTTTGGCTGAGACAATTGTTTTGAGGACGAGGCTGGAGATGGTGGAGATAAGAAAAATCCCCCTTGTCCTATAAGCCGGGACAAGGGGGAGAGAAAGAATTAGTTCCGCAGAAGGGACAGTTTGCCGGTTTGTGCATCCTGCAAAATGAGGGTGCCGCTGCCGGCGGTTTCGCTGTAGAAGGAGGTTTGGCCGGTCCGCAACAGACTGATTACCATGGTGTCGTTGAGGTTCACGCCAAAGCCGGTGTCCTTCCACAGCACGAAGGTGCAGCCCTGGCGGAAATGGGTGCAGCCGTAGCCGGTGCTGCCGAAGATGATCCGCCCGCCGCAGCCCGGGCGGGGGCACTGCCCCAGCGCCTCCCGCATGGCGGGGCGGCTGGGGGGGACCGGCGGCGCCGCTGTTCCTGCTGTGGCAGGTGCGGGTGAGGCTTTGGCGCTGCGGCGTTTTGCGGCGGGCGCTGCAGCCGCCGCCTCCACT
>JAEWAA010000640.1 GCA_023391955.1 Bacillota bacterium
CCCCTATCATCCCTGCCCTACATGCAAAGCGGATAATCTCGCAGATGCTGAGGTCTGCGCCAAATGCGGGGCCGATTTGGGAAAATCCTGTACGCAATGCGGCCATACCGTTACCAGGGATGCGAAATTTTGCCCGGAATGCGGAACCAGCATGATTCTAACCTGCGGACAATGCAAGCATGAGGTAAAATTCGGTCAAAAATTCTGCTTCGAGTGCGGCCATAAGCTGCTGTGAGGGAGGGCATATCCATGAATCAATACCGCCGGCTCAGCAGTTTTTCCATTCTGCTGCTGTTTTTTCTGTCACTTCTAATAGCAGCACTTGTGTTTTTCTGGATCGGACTTCAAGCCTCCTTCTCCGGACATTGGGGGGTATCTTTCAGCGGATTCATTTTGTCTGAAGCTGCCGCTTTCTATTATGTAAACCAAGTGGTGCAGAACCGCCGCAAAACAAGGCAGGTTCCTGCCATAATGTTGCCTTTTACTATCATTGCGGGGTATGCCGTATTGCTCCTCGTCTACTTAATCCTGTTTTGGGGATTATTTAAGATTTCTTTTGTGTCCTATCTGCTTCTACATGGCATCACTACTATTCTATTAGCCACGGCACTAATTGTGGCCAATAGCTATAAAGGATATACGGAAGATCAGGATACGACAAGCACTGGAACCGCATCCGTTTTTGCACAAATCCAGCAGTCACTCCAGGCACTTCGTATGGAAGCGGCGGCTTGGTCATCTGTGAAAGGAGACCCTTTGCTCCGTCTCTTGGAACAAGCTTCGGAAAAGGCTCGTTTCAGTGATCCTGTCACACATGCTTCTCTCATTCCGATTGAGGAAAACTTGCTATGGCAAATCCGGGAGCTGGAGAAGTGTCTTCACTTGTGGCGCAAAGGCGACTCCGGCAACGGAGAGCTGGCACGGCAGCTGCTGGACGATATCATGGGCGGCCTGGCCAAACGGAACAGCCGTCTGTTGTCATTGAAGTAAAGAGGGATAGAGAATGAAGAGAAATAAGAATCCTCAAAAGAGACTGAAAGACATACGTTCTACTGGAATAATGCTGCTCATGATTCTTTTTATGAGCTTGCTTTTTAATGTTATTAATCAACGGCCATTTTTTGAAAAACCGCAAATGTATATTACCGGAGCAGCTTTTCTGGCAGGTATTGGTTGTATGTGGTTTTCCAGCATCAAATTGCAACAGTTGACTAAGCTTTATGAACGGTACCTGAGTAACATATTTGATAGTCATATGTATTCCTACTTGGAATTGGCTCAGATGGAAAACCTGAGTATCGAGACCGTAAGGGATGATCTGAAGGTTATGATTGAACAAAATCTACTTATGGATATTGAATTGGATGATTTCAATAGACAGGTTGTGCTAATCAAGAGCCTGGATGATCAGCATGCGCCATCTGATGAAGAACCGGAAGACAACCACAAATATGAGGCTTCCTCCGGTGATTGTTGCGAGGACCCCGAACCTGAGAAAGATCCTGAGCTAACGACAGTGGAGTGTCCAAGCTGCGGAGCCCCTGCAACACTTCCTAAGGGCCAACGCAAAAGCTGCGAATATTGCGGGCATAAGATTGTGATAAAGGAGGGTCAAAGTGGCAGCAGCGAGTGAGGAATACAAGGATGGCCCAGCTATTAGTTTGTTGGTCATGTTAATTTGTTTGCCGATTTTCCCTCTGCTTATGTTGTGCCGTATTGTAGCGCATATCGATTATACCCATAAAAAAATTGGCGATTGCATATTTAAAGGCATCGTTCTTATGATCATTTACCTTATCTACGTAGTATCGATGTTTTCTAGCGAATTTTCTGCTGACGGGCTCATGGTATTTTCAATACTTTTACTCCTCCCCAGCTTGTACCAATTGAACAAAGCATCCAGAATCAAACGGAAGCTCCATAAACGCTTTGAGCAATATGAGAGCCATTTCAAGATAAACAATGTAACTACCGTTGGGAAGCTTGCGGAGTTGGTAAAAAAATCTGAAACGGTTGTAAAAAATGAACTTCTTCATTGGATGTATGTGGGTGTTCTGGACTATATCGAAATACAAGGAAACCGTGTGCTTGTTTTTGGTCATTCCTACGAACCGTCAAAAAACCAGCCACATGTTTTTAATGAGGCTAAGAATGCAGATAAATTGCATTTCCAATATCCATCCAAAGAAGCTGCTGCTCCGCCTTCCAAACCAAAACCAATTCAATGCCACGGCTGTGGCGCCAGCACGACCATCATGGAAGGCTTAACCAAACAATGTGAATATTGTGAGAGCATCTTAAGCTAGAAGGAGGCTCTAATGGCTTCAATTGATACAGGAACATACCAAAATCGTTTAGCTGTCAGTACAGGTGCGATGGTGCTTTTGCTCATATTCTTTTTTCCGGCATTTCCTTTTGTCATGATCTTCAGGATAGTAAAACACAGGGATTATCCATTTAAGAAAATCAGTGACTGCAAGTTGCTAGCAACGATTCTGTTGGTTTTCTCCATATTAGGCTATATTGTTGCTTTTGGCTCGGGTCCCTTATGGAGGGAGGTCGCTATCGTCACCGTGTTTTTGTTTATCCCAAGTTTATGGCTGTACAGTAAAGCTTCAAAAATCAAACAAGCTATATATGAGCGTTGTGTCCAATATCGTGATTACATCTTTGTGAATGACATCACATCCATTACAGAGCTTGCGAAGCTAACAGGTCAACGACCCATCGTGGTAAAAAATGAAGTAAAGCACCACATCAACTCCGATCTTCTTCCCGATCTGGAAACGGTGAATGACCGGATTTTGAGACTGGATATAGATGTGAATTCTTCATATCTTACAAGCCAGCGTGATCAGTCTTTATATTCCGCATCGTCAGCGAAGAAAAGCAATAGGTCGGAAGCGACGCCTAAACCCAAACTAAAAACCATTCAATGCCAAGGCTGCGGCGCCAGTGTAACGATAATGGAAGGCGAAACAAAACAATGTGATTATTGCGAGAACACATTAAGCTAGAAGGAGGACTGCAATGTCTTCAGTAATTGCAGACGATTATAAAGAAGATCTTTCTGTGAGAAACGATATAATGATTCTTTTTTGTGTATTTTTCCCTTACCTCTTTCCCTTTTTTATGTTATACCGGATCATAAAGCATCGCCATTATCCGCATAAAAAGATCAGTGATTTAAAGCTGATGGCTGTGTTTCTTCTCTTTGTATTTTCATTGTTCTTTGCAGTTGCTGTTTCCATGGAACGCGATCCAGTCCTCATAATATTCGTATCTGCCATCACTTTCCTGCCATCTATGATCATGTTTGGAGTTGCCAGTAATAAATCCAACAAAATAAATGAGCGTTACAATCATTATCGTGAACTCATCACACAAAACAGTATTCGATTCATAGAGGATATGGCGCAGGCAACAGGTCAGCGGCCATTGGTTGTAAGAAATGAGTTGAAGCATATGATTCATAACAACCTTTTGTCCGGTATTGAAATTCATGGGAATCAAATCATAAAAACAGAGAATAAATGGACCCCAATGATCAATCCTTCCCAAACAAAGAAGCCTGAGGATAAAGGTAAACCCTCCCTTGCACTCAAGTCTAAAACAATTGAGTGCCACGGCTGCGGGGCCAGCGTAACACTCATGGAAGGCGAAACAACCAAATGTGAGTATTGCGACAGCATAGTGAGTTAATTTTTTCTCTTGGACTAACACGTAACCGGACCGATATTCCGCTATTCTCCTCCAAACCCAACTTTCGCCAATTTGGCGGACACAGGAGACCTTATTTGCACTGTTTACCCTCGAAACCGGCTGTTTTGCCACTTTTAACGGATCGTCGGTCCGTAAGAAGGGCAAAACGCCGGTTTTTGGCTGAATAGCGGCGCCTATGTCCTTTACAGCGAAATGAAGAAGCCATCCCCCACCCTCCGGGCAAGATAGGCCTTTACCACGGTATCGAAAACGGTTCTGTGCTCATTAACTATTATGGGAGGAATCTGATCGGTATATGGAAGGAGGGAGCATCATGCCCACATGCAAACCGAAGCGCCGGAAACCGAAACGGGCGCTGTCCAAACGGCTGCCGCTTCGCGCCGCGGTGACGTTTTATTACGCCCGGAGCACCGGCGGGAAGCGGGAGTTCCGCATAAAGGATGCCGCTCCCGGCTTCGGCAGCCGTCTCCCCGCCCCGCATACCTACTCCTATGCGCATGTCTATGTAGATGGCATCCTGCAATCGCCGCTCACCTACCGGCTGCGGACCGGCCGCCTCCGTTTTAGATCCTCCATCCTTCCTCCGGCGGGAGCCAATATTATTGCAGAATTTATTGCAGTGTATCCCCAGACCCAATCCGTGCCGCGTCCAGCCAAGAAAAAAGCTTCCTCTTCCCCGAAGCCTCGCCGGAGGAAAAAGAAGCTTTGCTGCTGCAAAAGACAGAAGCGGATTACGAAACGGTGAAATCGAGAATCGTCAACGTAACGCGAGCCCCTTCCGGTATGGTGCCAGCGGTGGCGGATGTCAGCGCCAGCGCGTCGTTGGTTACCGTCGTAACCAAGTTCCTTTGCTGCAGCTGCCCTTCGACATAAAATTCAATGCCATACTGATGGCCTGCTGCAGGTGTACTCGGGTCAACCGCAAATTCGGTGACCGCAGCGCCTGTATTGTCCGCCCAGGAAAATCCTGCGGTGTCCGGCCCGATTTGAGCGGCGGTATTCGCCGCCAGAGCAATGCCTCCGGCAGGAGCGGTCATAAAGTAATTATACAGGGTGTACGACACAAGAGGTTGACGGGGTAAAATCAGATTAGCCATGTTCCCACCTCCTTCCTCCACATAAGTATATGGATGGGGCTGGAGAAACGAACTGGACATGGTACCCAAGAGTACCGCCCGTTCTGCGCTAAAAGTCCTGCCAGCCCACTGGGCTTGAGGCAAATTACTCCGGGAAAAATAGATGCTGTATAGGCAAGCAGCCGAACATGAACAATGTGGTGATGGTTCGATTTGGTATCGTAATCGTCTTTTCGGGGAGGGAGTTGATGAGCGGGGAGTCAGAGAAGCGTTGTCGGGGAATGCGAGGCGGGGCGGGTAACCCTGTTTTTATTGGACA
>JAEWAA010000041.1 GCA_023391955.1 Bacillota bacterium
GAGGAATGGGCGACAGGCAGCTGGCCGGGGATTTTAACGGAGACGGCCTGGAGGATATGCTGGTCTGGAACGACTCTGACCGCAGGGTGACCCTTTACCGCCAGGATGAGGAAGGCAGCTATAACAAGTTCTCGACCCTTGGCCCATGGGGGCTGGAGGGGGCGCGGCCCCTGGTGATGGATCTGGACGGGGACGGGCGCAGCGATCTGGCCTTGATGGAGCCGGACGGCTCGCTGGATACGGCGATTTCCTTCCAGATGCAGCAGGAATAAGAAGATTTGCTAGAAAAGGCCCGGTGCGCAAGCGCCGGGTTTCTTATTTGATAGGGCTTATCTTTGGGATTTTGGCGGTTTTTGGTGTTTTTGGCGTGATGTACTTGTTCATTCGGGTATCCATTTGGCATAATGGTAGAAGAATGCGAGAGACGGGTGGAGGTCGCGAAGATGAAGTCGTGGTTGGGAAAGCTGGGAATCTGCTCCTTGCTGGGTTTATTTTTGTGGGCAGGTGTTGGGTTCGCCGCAGAGGGTCTTTTACATAATTCCGGTTTCGAAGAAGGCGCTTCATCCTGGGAAACGGATGTCTGGAACAGCGGGGACTCCTACAGCAGGTTTACGGTAACGGATTCACCCGTTCATAGCGGCAGCAAGGCTGCTTATATTGAGAGTACACGAGAAAACGATGCGAAATGGGTACAAAAGGTAGAGGTCAAGCCCAAAACATTGTACCGGCTTTCCGGCTGGATCAGGGCGGAGGGGGCCACAAGCGGTTTTAAGGGAGCCAACCTGTCGGTGATGGGCTCCATGGATATGTCCGCCGATCTGCTGGATACCGGCGGCGAATTTTTGTTCGTGGAGCTGTACGGCAGAACCGGCGACAAGCAAAAGGAGATGAAGGTTGCCGCGCGTCTCGGCGGGTACGGCAGCTTGAATAAAGGGAAAGCCTGGTTCGACGACATCAAACTGGAGGAGGTGGACAACGCTCCTGCGGGTGTCACCGTCGGTTCCTTCAGCGAAGCCAAAACCAGCGCAGGTTCGGACGGCAAACCGGCCGCCGCCACTACAGGCACCCCCTTCAAGCTGATGGGGTATGCCTTGGCTTTCTTTATACTGTACGGTGTTGCATACATAAATCTGTTCCGCAAGGACCGTCTGGAGCGATATTCACCCGCTCAGGCCCAGCTGTGGCTGTTCGGGCTTCTGTCCGCCGGGCTGGTCTGGCGGCTGATCCTGGCCAAAAGCCAGGGGTATGTCAGCGACATGAACACCTTCAAGGCTTGGGCCTCCCATGCCGCAAGCGGCGGGCTGACCCATTTTTACGATACGGATATGTTCGTGGACTACCCTCCCGGATACATCTACGTGCTGTATGTGCTCGGCAAAATCCAGAGCTTCTATAACCTGGCCATGGATTCCCTGCCGCTGCTGATTCTGATGAAGCTGCCGGCTATGCTGGCTGATCTGGCTACGGCGGGTCTGTTCTACCGGATGGCCTCCAAAAAGCTGGGCCAAGGCGCCGCCTTCGGGATTGCGCTGCTCTATGTGTTCAACCCTGCGGTGCTGGTCAATTCGGCCAACTGGGGCCAGGTGGATTCCTTCTTCACCTTGTTCCTGCTCCTGACCTTGAATGCGGTCCGGGACAAAAAAGCGATTAAAGCGGGCATCCTGTTCGCCCTTGCGGTTCTGATCAAGCCTCAGGCCTTGATTTTTACACCGGTACTGTTGTTCTTCTATTGGCAGACCAAAAGCTGGAAGGTGCTGCTCCAATCGGCCGGAAGCGGACTGGCTGTTTTCCTGGCGGGTATCCTCCCGTTTTCCTTGTCCATGAAGCCCGCGTGGATCTTCCATTTGTACAAGGAAACGCTGATGTCGTACCCGTTTGCCTCATTAAATGCCTTTAACCTTTACGCCCTTACGCTCGGGAACTGGAAGCCGCTTGGGGATACGTTTATTTTGTTCTCTTATGGCACCTGGGGGACGCTGTTTATCTTTGTTGCCGTTGGCCTGGCGCTGTATTATTTCATGAAGGGGAAGCATCACACCGAGGGGCTGCCGTATTTTATCGGGCTGCTGCTGATTTCCACCATGTTCCTCTTCGGCTCCAAAATGCATGAACGCTACTGGTTCCCGGCAGTAGCCCTGCTCCTGGCCGCCTTCATTTATGTGAAGGACAGGCGTCTCTTGCTGTCCTTTGTGGGATTATCCGTCTGCCATTACCTGAACGTAGCGTATGTTCTGAACCTGAGCTGGGATGGGGCAACGCCGGCCAAAACGGACGGAGTCATGCTGCTGGTATCCTTTGCGAGCCTGACTTTATTTGGTTATTTGCTGAAAATCGGCTATGATGTGTTTGTGAAGGGGCAGGTGCGTCCCGTTTATGATTCGGAGCTGGAGCACAATCTCCGGGATACTGCTTTGGCCAACAGCATAGAGGGAACGAAGCCGTCGAAGGGATTGCCGGAAAACCTGCGCCTTGGTTTGACGCGGCGGGACTGGCAGCTGATGCTGGGATTGACGGCGGTATATGCTGCGGTGTCCTTCTATAACCTGGGGTCGCTGAAGGCTCCGGAAACCGTATGGGAGCCGGCGGTCAGCGGCGAAAGCTTCTACGTGGATTTCGGCTCGGTGAAGCATATTGAGCGGATTAACAGCTATGCCGAAATTGGCGAGGGCAAGATGAAAATCGAGTTTGCCAAGGAAACGCCCGAAGGCTGGGCTAACCCGCAGACCGTGGATGTCACCTATACCAAGTTCTTTACGTGGAGTGTGCTGAAGACGGATGTGGAAGCCCGTTATGCGAAATTTACCGTTGAAACGGGAGGCATTTCCTTAAGCGAGCTGGCTTTCTATGAAAAGGATGGGGAACGGCCTTTGGCTGTAGAAGCCGTCCATGCCGACGGTATGACGCCTCCCGTTCGCGGATCAATCCGGCTGTTGTTCGATGAGCCTGAGGATTCCCCTTACCATCCGACGTATATGGATGGCAGCTATTTCGATGAAATCTATCATCCGCGCACCGCGTATGAGCATATTCACAACATCAAGCCGTACGAGAATACCCATCCGCCCCTGGGCAAGCTGATTATTGCCATCGGCATCAAGCTGTTCGGGATGAATCCCTTCGGCTGGCGGATTATGGGCAACCTGTTCGGCATCGCCATGGTCCCGATTATGTATGTGTTCGGCAAGCGGCTGTTCCGGTCGACCCATCTGGCGTTTATGGCGGCATTCCTGTTCACCTTTGACTTTATGCATTTTGCCCAGACGCGGATTGCAACGATTGATACCTACGGCGTGTTCTTCATCATGCTGATGTTCTACTTTATGTACAAGTATATGACCATGAGCTTCTACCGGGTTCCGCTGCGGAAGACGCTTCTGCCGCTGTTCCTGTCGGGTCTGTTCTTCGGCATCGGTGCGGCCAGCAAGTGGATCGTGCTCTACGGAGGCGCTGGTTTGGCTGTGCTGTTCTTCGCTTCTCTCTACGGGAGATTCAGGGAATACCAGGCAGCCGGGGATGCGCTGCAGGCGGAGGGCCAGCAAGAAGGCCGCTCCGGCGGTGGCGGCAGGCGGAAAAATGCCTTGCTGTGGATCACGGATGCCGATCAAACCGGCGGGGGGGATAATGATCCGGCCCTGCAGCGGATTGCCCTTGAGCGGGTCCGCAGGCTGTTCTGGCCCTCCCTCATCAAAACGGTGTTATGGTGTATTCCGTTCTTCGTTATTATTCCGGGGATCATTTACAGCGCCTCTTTCATCCCGTATATGACGGTTCCCGGGGAGGGCTTCTCCCTGGATCATCTGATCCAGTACCAAAAGGACATGTGGGACTACCACAGCAAGCTGGTGGCGACTCACGGCTTTGCCTCCCCTTGGTGGGAATGGCCGTTTATCGTGAAACCCATCTGGTTCTACTCCGGGCAAGCGCTTCTGCCTGCCGGACAGGTATCCAGTATTGTATCCATGGGTAACCCGTTGGTGTGGTGGCTGGGGCTTGTGGCGGTCATCATTGTCACCGTGCTGGCCATCAGAAGAAGGGAAAAGGGCATGATCGTCATCCTGACCGCCTTCTGCTCCCAGTATCTGCCTTGGATGCTGGTCACCCGGCTGACCTTTATCTATCACTATTTTGCCATGGTGCCGTTTATCGTGCTGTGCCTGGTTTATGTCTTCAAGATTCTGAATGAGGAGTTCGGGATGCGGCGTTGGGTAAACTGGTTGTATATGGGGACCGCGCTGCTGCTGTTTATCCTGTTCTATCCGGTTCTGTCCGGCATGGTGGTGGACAAGTCCTATGTGGCCAATGTGCTGCGCTGGTTCGGCACCTGGTATTTCTACAGCAATTAGACGGCGGTACACAGATACCGCTTATATCGAGAAAGCCGCCCTGATCACAGGCTTGGCCGGTCGGGACGGCAGGAGGGAAGGAAACATGGTACAGTATTCGATTATCGTTCCGATGTATAACGAAGAGGCGGTTATTGAGGAAACCTACAAACGTCTAAAGGAAGTCATGGACACCACCCGGGAGTCCTACGAGCTGCTGTTCGTCAACGACGGCAGCCGGGATAGAACGGTGGAGATTATCAGCCGGCTGTGCGACAGTGATTCCAACGTCCGCCTGCTGGATTTCTCCCGGAACTTCGGGCATCAGATTGCCATTACCGCCGGAATGGATTATGCCGCGGGCAGAGCGATTGTGGTGATCGATGCGGACTTGCAGGACCCGCCTTCCATTATTCTCGAGATGATCGGCAAGTGGAAGGAAGGCTATGATGTTGTTTACGGCAAACGCTCCAAGCGCAAGGGAGAGACGGTGTTCAAAAAAGCTACGGCCAAGTTTTTTTACCGGCTCCTGCGCAGCATGACCAATGTGGAAATTCCCGTGGATACCGGAGATTTCCGGCTGATCGACCGCAAGGTAGCGGATGTGCTGCGGGGGTTGAAGGAGAAGAACCGCTTTGTCCGCGGCCTGGTCAGCTGGGTGGGCTTCCGCCAGACCTCCGTGGAGTATGTGCGGGAGGAGCGTTGGGCGGGGGAAACCAAGTACCCCTTGAAGAAGATGATCCGCTTCGCCATGGACGGCATTACCTCCTTTTCGTACAAGCCGCTGAAGCTGGCTACTTATCTGGGATTTTTTCTGTCCGGTCTAAGCTTCATCTATCTGCTGGTGGTGCTGTACCAGGCGCTGTTTACCGAGTCCACCACGGCCGGATGGGCATCCACTGTGGCTATTAACCTGTTTTTTAACGGTATTGTGCTGATCCTGCTGGGCATCATCGGTGAATATATCGGCCGGATTTACGATGAGTCCAAGGACCGGCCTCTGTACATCATCCAAGAGGTGAAGGGGGGAGCTCCCTCCACCCGTGAACAGACCCCTGAGCCGGAGCAGGTCCGCTGATTGCGGCACAGCTTGGGATGGGCTGGATGAACATGGGCGAGAGAAAGCGGTGGATGAAATATGATTGAGGAGCAGGGGGAAACCGGGCTCTCGGGCACGGAGCGGGCAAAGGGACCGTCCTTGTCAGCAGATAACGGCGGCCGGATGCAGGGGCTGATCCAGTTTTTCAAATTCGGCCTGGTAGGGGTTATGAATACAGCGGTGGATTTCCTGGTGTATGCGCTCCTGACCTGGATAGGGATGCAATACCTGGTAGCCCAGGTGTTTTCCTATTCGGCCGGGACGGTGAACAGCTATGTGGTGAACAAGCTGTGGACCTTTGGAGGCAAGGGTGCTTCCGGCGCGGAGAACCGGAAGGCGGGCAAGGTGGACAAGAAGGAATTCGCCCGGTTTGTCCTGGTGAACATCGGCACTCTTCTGTTATCCATTGTGCTGCTGTATGTTCTCAAGACCGGCCTGGGCCTCCACCCGCTGATAGCCAAAATAGGCGTGACCGCCGTCACGGTGGTGGTCAATTATATCGGCAGCAAGCTGTGGGTGTTCCGCGGCAAGTAGCCAGTTTAGCGCTGAAGCGAAGCTTCGGCGTTTTTTTGTATAAAATAACCGACATCATTTGAACATTTTATCCATATTTTATCGAAATTTTAAAGAAATTGTGATGGATTTTACGGTATGCGGAGGGAGGAAATCGTTTTAATTAAAGAGGTAATGGCCATATTCCGTTTGCAAAAAGGGAGAAGTGAAGCCGATGATCTCATGGAGAGAAACGTACAATATCGGGGTCGATGAAGTGGACCAGCAGCATCAGGAGCTGGTGGTGAAGCTGAATGAATTCTTGGACGCCTGCATCCAGCAGAAGGGCAAGGATAAAATTATGGAAACCCTTGCTTTCCTCAGGGATTATACCGTGGAGCATTTCCGTTCGGAAGAAGAGATCATGCTGAAGTACAATTACCCCGAGTACGCCGAGCACAAAAAGGATCATGATGACTTTGTGGCATCGGTGCTTGAGCTGGAAGCCAGCATCCAGAACCAGGGCGCTACTGTAGTTACCACTCTGAAGCTGAACCGCACCTTGACCGACTGGCTTTTGTCCCACATCAGCAAAAGTGACATGAAGATCGGCCAGTTCCTTCGCATCAATAATATCGTGTAGTGCCGTGAAAGAGCCCCTGGAGCTGCGGACGAGGTCCGTGTCTTCAGGGGCTTTTTGCTGCGGTTATTTTTGCTTGTAGATTTCCCGCATCACATGTCCCAGCTCGGGGAGGATGATCCGGGTCATGGCCAGCTTAACGGCTCCCGTTGATCCGGGCATGGAGAAGATGGCAGTCTGCCCCTTCACACCGGCAATGGCGCGGCTTAAGATGGCGGCTGTGCCAATATCCTCTGTAAAGCTCAGGTAGCGGAAAATTTCACCGAAGCCGTGCATTTCCTTATCCAGGAGCTCCTTTACTGCTTCATAGGCATTATCCCGGGGGGCGATGCCTGTCCCGCCGTTCATCAAAACCGCTTCCACCTCAGGGTTGGCGGCCGCCTGGAGCAGCAGCTCCTGAATGCCGGCTCTGTCGTCTTTGATCACGTGGTATTCGGTCACTACATGCCCTGCCTCCTCCAGCAGCTGCCGGATGGTTTGGCCGCTTTTGTCGGTATCGGGAGTACGGGTATCGGATAGGGTCAAAATCATACACCGGACGCTGGACGGGGCTTCACGCCGGTGAATCTGGACGGAGGTTTCCATATTGAGGCTCCTTGTTTAGTAGTGAAGCCGTATTGCGGCTTCCGGCTTGTTCCAAGTGTACCACAGAACACTGCGATTGACAGGCTGAAATCCAGAGACTATAGTATTACCATTGTGAGTAATCGTAACAATTACCATTGAGCGGCTCTTTTGACAGGAGCCTTGAAAGGGGAGCATGTGGATGGAACGTCCTGTGCCGGTCTATATATTGGCAGGGTTTTTGGGGAGCGGCAAAACGACCTTATTAAGCCGGATCATCCGGTCTCTGCAGGAAAAGGGGCAGAAGCCCGCAGTTGTGATGAATGAGCTGGGCGAGGTGAATCTGGACGGGGTGGCCGTGGGCCTGGAGGTGCCTATGGCGGAGCTCCTGGACGGGTGCATCTGCTGTACGGTCCAAGGGGATTTGGGGATTGCGGTCCAGCAGCTGATCCGGGATGAAGCTCCCGATGCCATATTTATTGAAGCTACCGGTGTGGCCAATCCCATGGAAATTCTGGACGGCGTAACGGAGGCATCCCTGTACACCCGCATGGAGCTGAAGGGTGTGATTACGGTTGCGGATGCGGCTATGCTGGTGGATGAAACGGCCAAGGCAACAGGAAAAACCTACCGTTTGCTGGAGGAGCAGATCCGCTGCGCCTCTTTGATCGTCCTGAACAAAACGGATTTGGTGGACGAGCCGGTGCTGGTTTCCCTGGAAGAGACGCTGCGGGGATGGAATCCCCATGGGTTGCTGGTCCGTGCGGTGAAATCGGACATCGACCTGGGGCTGCTGGACCGGCTGGACGGTTCGCCGAAGCAGAAGGACACCGCATGTGCGTGCGGAGAAGGACATGGGCATGACGCCTCGCATGGGCATGAGCATGGGGAAGGAGAGCATGGCAGCGAGCATGGACACGGACATAACTGTGGGCATGAGCGTGGTGAGCAAACGGAGCACGGATGTGGTTGCAGTGGTCACGATCACGACCATGATCACCACCACGACCATGATCACCATGACCATGACCATCCTGGGGGATATCACCACAGCCATGAGCATGTGATGGTATACACCCGGTATCTTTCGGGACCGGTGGACAGCGAGGCCTTCGAGGCTTTGGTGGGCCGGTTGCCGGAAGAGGTATACCGGGCCAAGGGTGTGCTCACCTTCAAGGATACCTCAAGCCGCTACCTGTTCCAATATGCCTACCGGCAGGCAGATTTTATGAAGATTACACCCCAGATCAACGTTCCTGATGTGGTGGTGTTTATTGGAGAGCAGATCCCCCGTGCATTC
>JAEWAA010000045.1 GCA_023391955.1 Bacillota bacterium
GCATTCCCCTGCTCGAAGGCGATGGCATAGCTTTTGGATACAATCCCCGTATAAATTTCCTTCTGTGAAAAACCCTTGGACAGCCGGATGCGGCGCGCTGTTTCTCCGGGATGGTTCATGGGATGTCCCCCTTTTTGGTCCACTATACTATACCTTCTGCAATCTGCATATGCCCATCCGTTATACTGGGAGCCGGAAGAAACGAATTGGTTCCATCACCCGGTCAAAAGGAGAGACTTCCCATGCAATTGCTCCGTCACAACCCGTTATACCGCACTTTATTATCCTCAGGAGCTGTGTCAGCCTTGGGGGATTCTATCTATTACATTGCCCTGTTAACCTATGCCAGCCAGTTTCCCAATCCTTCCTTGGCCATCCTGCTGGTTTCCCTGTCGGAGACTCTGCCCGGTGTGCTGTCTGTTATTCTGGGTGTTCTGTCGGACCGGACCGCGGCTAAAGCCCGGCGTCTTGTGGCTACCTTTTGGCTGAGAGGAGGCTGTTGTATTCTGATCGGACTTCTCATGGGAATGGATCCCGCCTGGCCGCTGCTTGGCGCCATTGTTCTCCTGAATTTCGTATCGGATGTGACGGGCAAATATGCGGCAAGTCTCCAGCTGCCCTTTATGGTGCAGGTAGTCAAGGACCGGCAGCTGGAGCAGGCCAGCGGCTTGAATTCCGCCGTGCAGCGGGTGATGGGGGTGGTGTCCCAATGGGCAGGCAGCTTCCTGATCCTTTGGTTCAGCTTCCGCACCCTGGCGTGGCTGAACGGGGCTACCTTTGCCGCAGGCGGGATGATGCTGGGTCTTGTGTTGAAGCAGCTTATTCATGTGGAGAAGAAGGGGGCGCTTAGAACAGAGGAAGAGCCCGCGACGGCCAAGGCCCCATTCTGGAATCAAATGAAGCAATCTATTGTGATGCTGGCGGCCAACAAACGGGTTTTTCCTGTAGTCATCCAGGTGACGCTGGTCAACGCGGCATTATTTCCTTTATCCGCCTTGTTTTCGATGTATGCGGCTGCCGACGGTGATTTTGTTGTAAGGAGTTTTTCATTCAGCATCGCGTTATTCTCCACCGTTGGATCAGTGGGGGTTATCCTGGGCAATCTGGCTTCGGCGGGGTTATGCAAACATACCGCTCTCAGGACAATTATCGGGTGGAGCTACGGCTCTGTCCTGGGGTACTGTGCAGGGTTAATCCTCCAGATGCCTATATTGGCGCTTTTCATGTACATGCTGGTTTGTGCCTGTGTGGGTCTGTTGTCTCCCAAATACGGAGCCTTGTTCGCCCGGAATGTGGACCGGCAGCAGTTGGCTTCGGTGACCGGCGCCTCCCAAACCTTGGGGAATGCCGGGGGGCCAATTTGCAACCTCATAATCGGAGGTATGGCTTCGGGTTTATCCCTTAATGCCGGTACCTTGGGGGTTGTCATCCTGGTTTTGGCAGGCTTCGGCTTCCTGCTTTATCCGGCTCGGTATGGATACAAAGCTCCAACCCGGGGACAATAAACCAACCTTGTCATTTCCGGGAGGAATATCATGAACGTGCAATCCGGCATTTATTATTGGCCGACCACCTATCCCGATGCCCCGTCGTACCCTGTTTTGGAGAGTGATACCGAATGTGATGTGGCGATTATCGGAGGGGGAAGCTCCGCGGCGCAATGTGCGTATTATCTGGCGGGGAAAGGCCTGTCCACCATTGTTCTGGAAAAAGGACGAGTAGGAAGCGGGAGCACCAGCACCAACACCGCTCTGATCCAATATTCCGGGGAGAAGATGTTTACTTCTTTGGCTAATACCTTCGGGGAGTCCTATACCGGACGGCATCTTATGCTGCTGAAGGAAGCCATCGACGATATTGAAGCCGCCTCCCGCCAGGTGGAGATGGATGTGGAGTTCCGCCGCAGGGATACCCTGTATGCCGCCAGCTGTCCGGAGGATGTGGAGCGTTTGCACACCGAATATACCTATATCAAGAGCCACGGGATCGAAATCGATTTTTGGAGCAAAAGCCAGGTAGAGGCCCATTACCCCTTCAGCCGGGAGGCCGCCATCTATTCCCATAATGACGGGGAGCTGAACCCGTACAAGTACACCCATGCTTTATTCCAATACGCAGTGAAGCATGGCGTTCAGGTCTTTGAATTCTCGGGTATGAACGGGCACCACTACGACCAAAAGCTGAAACGGACGGTGCTGTCTACCAGAACCGGACACCGGGTGAGCGCCCGTTATGTTATTTTTGCCGCGGGTTATGAAAATATGGATATCCGGAAGGAAAAGCAGGCCTCCTTCGTCAGCACCTATACCGTCACCACCCAGCCTATAGCGGATTTCTCCACCTGGTATAACCGGACATTGCTCTGGGAAACTGCCCGGCCTTACATCTATATCCGGACAACGGTAGATAACCGGATTATCATCGGCGGTCTGGATAATAATACCCACTATCCGGAGGATCGGGACAGCAAGCTCCTGCACAAAAAAGACCAGCTAATCGTGGAATTCAACAAGCTGTTCCCCGCCATCCAGGTAGAGCCGGCTTATTATTGCGCCGCCTTCTACGGGGGGATTACTGACGGGCTGCCCATCATCGGCAAATATCCGGAGGTGCCCGGCAGCTATTTCCTGCTGGCGTACGGGGATAACGGTACCGTTTACAGCCAGTTGTTGGCTAAGAAAATCGTTCAGGAAATTGTGGAGGGACATAGTCCCGATCTGGAGCTGTACCTCCAGGACCGTCCTTTGCTTGTTCAGGTTTAAAAATGAACGTGTGAAAACAGCCTGATACATAGGCTGTTTTTTTATTTTTCGAGAAAAATGGAACTTTTCCGGATTTGAATGGTCTGTTTAGTGGAGGTGAGGCAATGGGAGAGGACTACTTGAAGCATTGCTCTCAAATCGACAGCAGTGAAATGGAGCGGCTTGTCCGCAGCTATTGGAAGGATGTTTGGAATTTTGCCTTTCTCTTGACCAAAAAATATGACGTTGCCGATGATATCGCCCAGGACACGTTTATTCGGGCTTTCCGTTCCTTGCACAGCTTCCGCGGCGAAAGCACGGTGAAAACCTGGTTGCTGAAAATTACCCGGAATTTGGCAGTAAACCATAAACGGTCATCCTTTTTCCGGAAAATCATTCTGCTAAATACGGAAGAGTACGGGCTTTCCGCCGCTCCGTCTGCTGAAGCAGCCTATTGGGCGACTCAGTTTGCAGATGAGATATGGGAGCTGGTCCTGCGGCTGCCGGTGAAGCAACGGGAGGTCATTCTTTTGAATGCTCATTACCAAATGCCCCTCGGAGAGATCGCCGCGATGCTCGGACTGCCGGAGGGCACGGTCAAATCAAGGCTTCACCGGGCCAGACGAAGGCTGGAGGAATGGTTACAGGAAGGGTCCCATGAAAGGACGGACACAAAACCGAAGGGAGGCTTCCGAGCATGAGCACTCATGAACCGCAATGGTATTCACGGCTTTCCGGCCAGCCCCTACGCCGCGAGCCTATGCCGACAGACGGGCAAATCCGGAGGATTCAAGAGGAATCGGGACGTCCTGTACGGAACCGAAGGTTTGGGAGAGCAGCAGCGGCTGTTTTTGCAGCAGTGATTCTGTGTATAGGGATGATTTGGTTTGTGCAGGAGCAGGGAAACCAACCTCCACAAGAAACCCACGCAGGCAAGAAGGAGTTTGGGCAAGCGCTGTCCGAGCTGCATCAGGAGGGAAGTTATGTTTTCGACGGATTGCCATGGCTGGTATCCAAAGAAGAGGTCCTGGCCCAAAAACAAATGGACCGCAGTTGGTCCGAAGACGGCGATATGTTAACAAGAAAGGGCGATCTCCCCCTGGACCCTTCCATCCGGCAGTATGTTATCTACATTTTTGAGGACAATCGTCTGGTTTCGGGAGAATACAGCTTTTCCATAGAGGACAAAAGCCTATTTAGCAAACTCAGCAAGGAGATGCTGGCCATTCTGTCGAAGGAGTTCCCCAAACCTTCGGGAAACAGCTTGAATGTCCTTGACCTGGAGCAGGATCTTTCGCTGCAGGAAAAAAATGTGTTGTGGGAAGGGAAGGATCGTAGTACATTAAAAATCACTATAATCCCTCCCGGGAGTCAGAGTAACTACCATGACTATATCCTCCAGATCAAAAGCTCATCGCCTCTCCCGGAAAGGAAGAGCTTACAGCCATAATCCGTATACGCGAATAGAAAGAGGAGACAGGAATGACCTTCGGGCAAAAAATCGAGCAGTTGCGCAAGCAGGAGAATATGACGCTGCGTAAGCTTGCGGAAAAAAGCGGAATCAGCTATTCGCTGATTCAATCCATGATCAAGGATGAGCGGGTGCCCACCCAAGAGGCGGTGCTTTCGTTGGCCAGAGCCCTGCACTACGAGCATCCTGAGGAATTAATCCAATTAGCCGGCTATGGAAGCAGATAGAAGGAGGGAGGGAGCAGTATGTGGATCGTGGTTTGTGCCTATTTGCTGGTGATCAATATAGCCGGCTACGGGTTTATGCGTTCAGATAAAACCCGCGCCCGGCACAAGAAGTACCGCATTCCGGAGCGGCAGCTGTTTATAACCGCTATTTTGGGCGGATCGGTGGGGGTGTATGCAGGCATGCATATGCTCCGCCACAAGACTAAACATGCATCCTTCTACATCGGCATTCCTGCCATCCTTATCGTCCAGGTGATATTACTTGGGTATATGCTGGGTAAGCTATTGTTGGAAACAGCTTAATTCAAACTTCAAATGGGCAAGGTACCGGAGCAAATAGTAGGCATATGA
>JAEWAA010000109.1 GCA_023391955.1 Bacillota bacterium
GCCCCGGAGCGCCAGGGGCTGAAGTCCCTGTACCTGCTGCACGGCTATGCGGGCAGCCATACCGACTGGCTTTATTTTACCCGGATCCGGGAGCTGTCGGAGAAGCACAACATCGCGGTCTTTATGCCGTCCGGAGAAAATCACTTTTATCTGGATGATGAGGATAAGGAGGAGCGGCACGGCGAATTCATCGGCCAGGAGTTGGTGGAGCTGACCCGCAGCCTGTTCCCCTTGAGCCGGGAGAGGGAGGATACCTTCATCGGCGGACTGTCCATGGGCGGGTTCGGGGCGATGCGCAACGGGTTGAAGTATAACGGCAGCTTCGGCCGGATCATTGCCTTGTCCTCGGCCCTGATTCTCCACGGCATCGCCGGGATCGGCCCGGACTTTCATAACGGCATTGCGGGCTATGCTTATTACCGCCGGGTATTCGGCGACTTGAACAGCCTGCTGGGCAGCGACAAGGATCCGGAGGCTCTGGTCAAGGGGCTGAAGACGGTTGGAGCAGACCTGCCCCAGATTTATATGGCATGCGGCACGGATGACTTTTTGCTGAAGGAGAACCGGCTGTTCCATGTTTTTCTTGCCGGGGAGGGGGTAGTCCATACCTACAAGGAAAGTCCCGGCGCCCACAATTGGGATTTTTGGAATACGCATATTGCAGAGGCGCTGGAGTGGGCCATGGGGCGTTAACCCTTGCCCGGGAGTGGAGCACGGACGTGAAGCAACCATAGAAAAAGGACGGGAAATCATGGAAAACATTCGGAAGAGCGGCTGGGAAGCAAGTAAGGACCTGATCGCTCTGGTACAAAACGGCCGGGCTATCCCGATCTGCATTGACCCCTGCGGAGAGGACTACGATGGAGTCAGCCGCGTGGCTTATGCCCTGGCCGGGGATATAGAGCTGGTCTCCGGCATCCGGCCGGAGGTGACAGCAGAGCTCCCCCCATCCGGGGGAACCGCTCTGATTGCAGGCACACTGGGCCATAATGCCATCATCGACGGTTTGGCTGCGGAGGGCAGACTGGATGCTGCGTCGGTCCGAGGCAAGCGGGAGGTTTATATGATCCGGGTAGTGGAACTGCCGGGCACTGGGGCCGGGCGGGCGGTTGTCATCGCCGGCAGTGATAAGCGGGGTACGCTGTACGGTCTGTTCCATCTCTCCGGGCTTATCGGGGTCAGCCCCTGGGTGTATTGGGGGGATGTGCAGCCGGAGAAGCGGTCCGAGCTGGTGTTTGCAGCAGAGGCGCTTCATTATACCTCCAAGGAGCCCTCTGTCCGGTACAGGGGCTTTTTTCTCAATGATGAGTGGCCTTCGCTGGGCTCCTGGGCCATGAACAGCTGCGGCGGCTTCAACGAGCTTATGTATGAAAAGGTGTTCCAGCTACTGCTGCGGCTGAAGGGCAATTACCTGTGGCCCGCCATGTGGAGCGCCATCTTCTGCGAGGACGGCAAAAGCGCGCCGATGGCCAATGCCCGGCTGGCGGATGCTTACGGAATTGTGATGGGAACCTCCCACCATGAGCCCCTTTTCCGGGCGGGTGAGGAATGGCAAAAGAAATGGATGCAATATGGAGACAGCAATCTGTGGGATTATTGGGCCAACAAGGATGCCATTATCCGGTTCTGGGAGGATGGAGTCATCCGGAACAAGGCGTTTGGCAACATCATCACTCTGGGCATGCGCGGGGAGCAGGATTCTGCATTAGGCGGCACTTTGGAGGAAAATATCCGGAGGCTGAAGGATATTATTCTGACCCAGAAGGAGCTGCTCCGCAAGCACGGCCTGGCGCATGCGCCCCAGGCATTGACGATTTACAAGGAAGTAGAGGATTTCTGGTACGGCACGGATACGATCCAGGGTCTGCGGGAGTGGGAGGTGCTGGACGATGTGACCATTATTCTCTCCGACGACAACTTCGGCAATGTCCGCAAGCTGCCGGAGGAGGGAGAGCGCAGCAGGGCTGCGGGCTGGGGCATCTATTACCACTTCGATTACCATGGCGGCCCCCGCTCCTACGAGTGGGTCAACACAGTTCCCTTGGAGAAAGTGTGGGAACAAATGTCCATGGCCTACGATTACGGTATCCGGGATCTCTGGATCGTCAATGTAGGGGATCTGAAGCCTATGGAGCTGCCGCTTTCCTATTTCATGGAGCTGGCTTACGACTTTGAGAGCTGGGGTACAGAAGCCCCGAACAGAACGGGAGAGTTTCTGGAAGAATGGGTGAAGCAGCAATTCGGCCATGCTGCCGATGCGGAGACAGCAGCCGGGATCGTCGGTATTCTGCGTGATTATACAAGATTGAACGGAGTGCGTAAGCCTGAGGTTGTCACACCCGAAACCTACAGCCATATCCATTACCGGGAGTCGCAGCGGATGCTGGACAGGGCGGTCCGGCTTGAAAGCAAGGCTGCGCACTTGATGGAGAAGGTTGCGGACAGCCAGCGGGACGCATATTACCAGCTGGTATATTATCCGGCAGTTGCCTCTGCCAACGTCCATAAGATGCAAATATATGCGGGTTTGAACCGCAAATACAGCCAACTCCAGCCCCAGAGTATGCTTGCTAACTACTATGCCCTTTTGGTGGAGCAGGCCATAGAGGCTGATAAACGGATGCAGGAGGAGTATAACAACAAACTCTCTGGCGGCAAATGGAGGGGAATGATGTCCTCCCCCCATGTGGGCTACGTGAGATGGAATGCCGAGGGTTGGCGATACCCGGAGGTCTGCCGGATCTCCCCCCGGAGCGGTCCGGTGATGATCGTGGACGTGGAGGGAAGTGTGGAAGCCTATACCTCCGGTGAAGCCGCTCTTCCGGCCTTCACCAGCTTACGCATGGAAAGCTACGCCATTACCGTCAGCAACGGAGGCGGAGAGCCCTTCGAATGCCGTGTGGATTGCGAAGCCGATTGGATTAAGACGAATTTTTCCCAAGGCTGGATCGGTACAGGAGAGAGACTGCAGGTTTCAGTAGATTGGGAGAAGCTGGCTGTATCTGCGGAAGGGCAAATTCACATCAGAGGGGCGGGTGCAACTGTGACCGTCTGTGTTTCTGCCTTAGTGACAGATACGGACGGGATTCCTGAGCATACCTTCGTGGAGGCAGACGGCGTTATCTCCATTGAAGCGGAGCATACGGCGGGCCGCGTTGCAGCGGGAGGCTGCGAATGGTCCGTGATCCGCGACTACGGACGCACGTTGTCATCTCTGAAGCGTTTCCCGACAACCGTACGTTACATGCAAGCGGAGGAAGGACCTTATCTGGAATACCGCATCTATGCTGCAGAGAACGGCCCGTACCGGACGACCGCTTATCTGGCCCCTTCCAATCCCTTGTCCCTGGAGGGAAGGCTGAAATATGCGATTGCCATCGATGGAGGCCAACCCGTTACAGCAGACGCACTTCCGGAGGATTTTGCCGCGGGGCATTCCCGCTCCTGGGAAGCGGGCGTATTAAACAATATTCATACCTGCGAGACGGTTCATGCCTTAGAAGCAGGAGTGCACACTATCCGTTTTTACAGTCTGGACCCGGGGGTGGTTCTGCAAAAGCTGGTCCTGTCCCGCACCATGCTGCCTTATTCCTATTTTGGGCCGGAAGAAAGCTTCTGTACAGGAATTTGAACCATCGGACAAAACAATCCCCCGCCCTCAGCGCTAAGGCCGTTGGCGGGGGATTTTCCCGGCAAGTAAAGACTATTGAGCAGAGACGGTAATACTGTCCACATTGGGCCCTTCGGTGCCTGTGGTGACCAGCTTCAGCGTATTGGTTCCGGTGTTCATGGGCACCTGGACGGTGAGCTCGCCCCAGGTGGACCAGCTGCCTGTTGCGGCAAAGGCTTGGTTGGCAATCACTTTCGTGCCGTTCACATACACATCCAGGTTCCGGGTGCCGGTGTCCAGCGCATAACGGATTTTCACGTTTTTTGTGCCGGCAGCGGCGCAATAGATACTGTTCCACTGGATAGCTGCACCGGTGGAGGCGTTAAAGTTCACATAGCCTGATCCGGCGTAGCCGGAGTTGACGGTTTCAGCAGCGGCGCTGGTCAGGGTGGTTCCCGTTTCCGCTTCATAGGTGGTGCCGGAGCCTGTGCTGCCCGGTGTAAATTGCCAAAAATCAAAATTGAACAGATTGCTTGATCCGGCGCCGGTAAAGACAAAGAAGACGTTATGAACCCCGGTTGCACCGGCGACAGACGTTTCGACCTCTCTCCAGGTTTGCGTTCCTCCGGTGGAAGGAGCCGCAAGCGTTCCCACGAGGGGGTCGCCGACGCTATCCAGACGAATTTCGATGTTTCCTCCCGAGGAGGAGGATACATTGGCCTTGAAGGATTTGGCGCCAGCAGAGCCAAAGTCGGCATTCGCCACAGCGATCCAGTCTCCGTTCTGAATGTCCGTCACATGAAGATTATTCACCGGTCCGCCCGCGGCGCTGCTTTTCTCCGTCAGAATCCGGGCGTTCCAGGCAATGGTTTCCGCCTCTACCCGGATATAGGGATTCAGATTGGCAAGCTGGCTTATGCCTGTATAATTGGCGGCAACCTCTTGAATTGTGCCGTCGGTATTATGCACCAGCCTGTTAATATGGGGAGAACGGTACCCCTTGCCCTCGCCGTACAAGGCCAGGCTGACAGTCTGGGCATGATATACCACATACCATTGGTTGTTGAAATTGAACACGGCATGGTGGTTATTGCCCCCCGCCTTAAAGAAGGAACCCGGATTCTTCAGGAAATGCCCTGTGTAGGTGAAGGGACCCATGGGACTGGAGCTGACCATGTAGCCGATTTCACCGCCAGGTTTGTCCGCCGGATGGGTGCCGCCAAAATTCAGGCAATAGGAGTAGTAATATTTTCCATTATACTTATGAATGCCCGAATCCTCGAGAATGAAGGGAGCATCGATCGTAGAAGCGCTACCCACGATGCTGGTCATGTCGCTTCCCAGCTTCAGCACTCTGGCGGTTTTGGGGTTAGCCCGCTGCTCCTGGGTTGGATTGGATCCCCCCGGCATGCCGCCACCGCAATAGAGGTAGCCCGTTCCGTCCGTGTCCACGAATACTGCCGGATCGAACAGCCACACCACACCGGACATACCGGGAGTGCTGGTGGTGACCAACGCTTTGCCCAGGGGATCTGTCCACGGGCCAACCGGACTGTCCGCCGTGAGAACGCCAATTCCTCCTGTGCCATTGGCAAAATAAAGAAAGAACTTGTCCTTGCCGTTGATGGTTTTGACGGCGGCTGCCGGAGCCCAGGATGCGCCAGCCCACTTGGCAATGCCTTGACCGCCGTTGGCGCCGTTGGCCCCGGCAACAGGGATGCTTCCGTGATCTGTCCAGTTCACCATATCTGCAGAGGAGATCAAGAATACACTTTTCAGAGTGGCGAAGGAGTTGTCCTTGATGGTGCCGTCGCTGTTGGTTTCATAGCTGTCGCTGGACATATAGATGTACACTCTTCCGTTATAGGTCAAGGCAAAGGGATCCGCACCCAGGTGGTGGTCGATAAGCGGGTTGGCGTTTCCTACTGTTTTGGCAACGGGTGTGCTGGCTGCAAAAGCGGGTCCCGGAAGGCTGATGAGCAGCACAACTGCCAGGAGCATCCGGATCATTCGTTTTATGCCCATAATTCCACCTCTTATTGCTGGCTCACGCCAAGATTATTGAGCAGAGACGGTAATACTGTCCACATTGGGGCCTTCGGTGCCGGTGGTGACCAGCTTCAGCGTATTGGTTCCGGTATTCATCGGCACCTGGACCGTGAGCTCGCCCCAGGTGGACCAGCTGCCTGTAGCGGCGAAGGCCTGGTTGGCAATGATCTTCGTGCCGTTCACAAACACGTCCAGATTGCGGGTGCCCGTCTCCAGCGCATACCGGAGCTTCACGTTTTTGGTGCCGGCAGTGGCGCAATAGATGCTGTTCCATTGGATAGCTGCGCCGGTTGAGGCGTTAAAGTTCACGTAACCCGAGCCGTTATAGCCGGAATTGACGGTTTCTGCAGCGGCGCTGGTCAGGGTAGTTCCGGTTTCCGCCTCATAGGTGGTGCCGCTTGAGTTGCCACCCGCCGTATAGTCGGCAACGAAGGTGGTGACGCTTTGGGCCGGGAGCTGGGCGGTGAAGGAGCCGTTGGTAACGCTTAAGGCCGAACCTGCCGCCAGATTCCGGGTGGCATCCGTCAGCCAAGAGGATACGGTGGAGGCGGTGCCGTTCTGCAGGGTGAAGCTCTGGCTGGCAGCGGAGGTGCCGCGGTTAATGGCCACGATCACAGCCTTGTTGTTGCCTTTGTAGGCCGAAACATAAATATTGGTGTTGGGATTTTTGGTGGCATCCACACGCACATAACCGGGACGGACAAACTTGGAGAAGTGGGCCATATTGTAGCCGCGTTTGCTGATGGTGCCATCCTCTTTCATGGGGCCGTACTGGCGGCGGATATACCACCAGACATACGCCTGGAATTCACCGTCCACCATAGCGTTGTTAATGTGGTAGGACACATCCAGCGCTTCCGGCCAGCGGTCTTGCGAGTTGTTATCGCTGTTGGGGTAATAGACCTCCGTCATCCACAGGTCCTTGCCGGCTCCTTTTTGCTTAAACAGGGGATAGGGGAAATTGCTGAATTGTGTGCCGTACAGATGGGCTCCCAGAATGTCCATATTAGCCAGTGCCTGGGGATCGTTGAGAATCGGATCAGACATGTTCTTGAGGTAGGAAAAGGATTCCGGAGCGATGACGCGGCAGTTAATGGACCCGGCGTTTTCCTTCATAAAACGGAGCATTTCCTCCGGTGTCCACCAGGTCCACGTGTGGGCGTAGTCAGGTTCGTTCTGGACGGAAATGGCATAGAGATCCACTCCGTTATTCTTCATATACGTGACGAAATCGTTAAGATGCTGGGCGTAAGCGGCGTATTTGTCGTAACGTAGGCGTTTGGCAGCGGTGTCGCCATTGTGGTTGAAGGTTTCCGTCATGTCGCTGGGCGGGTTCCAGGGGGAAGCGAACACAATGGCTCCGCGGGCGATGGCAGCTTTGGCCGTGTCCAGCTCCCTGGACCAGTTGTTCTTGTTCTCATCCACATAAATTCTCAGCACGGAAAAACCCAGCTGGTTGGCTCCGTTGCCGAAGGCGGTTTCCCGTTGGGCAGCGGTCAAGTCGCCGATCCAGGCAGGGTGGTTGATGCCGCCGAAGCCGCGGATCACCTGCTTCTCCGCTGCCAGATTCACCACCGCGTCGCTGGCCGCCGAAACCTCACTGGCCACCGGAACCGCCAATAACAGGGATAAGGCTGTAGCTCCCGCCAACAGGGCGGAAAACGTTTTTTTCAGACGTGACACAAACATTAGCTCATCTCCTTCTTGAATGGTTGGAACACAATGCGCTGTTTCCGGTCGTTGCTCCCTGTTTACTCCTTTCTTCAAACCATAATAGGCATCACGCACGACTTTCTGTTAAAAATTAGGAGGGTGCCCTCGGTTAAAAGATACCATAACGACTACTAATATGTAAATATATATAATTTATTTCAAAATTTAACGATTTTTTCGGAGTGAGTACAGAAATGAAAAAGAGCGTACCGGATAGTAGAACCGGCACACTCTTTTGGTTGAAATGGCTAACGGCGGTGAGAGACCTTATTTCAGCGATAACACCAGTTCAAAAAATCTAACGGCGGCCACAGCCGCTATTTGGACCCATTGCCCTGCTGCAAGCCCTTTTTTAACCCAATAACGGCTCCTGCTTCCGTTAGATTTTGCAGACCCCCGTTTTGGGGCAAATAGCGGCTCTCACCGCCGTTAGGAATATCAGCATCAGCTTGCGTATTTGTTTTCCTCGAGGCAAAACCCAGCGGTTGCGTTGAACAGGCTGTGCTGTGCTTCTGGCGAGAGTGAACTTTGAACGGATGTTAACTCAGCTTTTCCGATTCTATCTCCGCCAGTCCGGTGATCCGGGCAATGGTTCTTTCATACAGCGCCTCCACCGTTTTGGCAAAACGTAGCCCGGTCAGCTCGGACACGGAGTGGCGGGCTTCCGCCGCCAGCCGCTCCTGCAGGTGACGGTCCGTGAGAATCGCATCCGTATACCGGAGAAAGTCGGCCTGCTCCCGGAACAGGAAGCCATTGCATCCATGCCGGAGAACCCCATCCAGACATGGATCCGCCATTGCCACTACAGGCAGCCCGGAGGCCAGCGCTTCCGTGTAGGTCATACCTTGGGTTTCGCTCTGGGAGGCGTTGATAAACATATCACCCAGCCTGTAATAAAGCGGCACCCGGTCCCACAGCACCTCTCCGGCAAAAATGGTTTGACCGCTGATGCCGTATTCCGCGGCGGCTTCCTCGAGGCGCTTCCGCTCGGGACCGTCTCCCACCAGCAGCAGCTTCACCTGCTCCCGGCCTGGCAGATACTCCTGCAGAAAAACCAAAAGCGTCTCCACATTCTTTTCCTTGGCCAATCTCCCGATGTAGAGCAAGACCCGGTCACCGGCTGCAATCCCCAGGGATGTCCGCAGTTCATCCAGTTGTCCGTCTGAGGCGACAGCGCCGCTGCCGAAACGGCTGACATCGATGGGAGTAGGCGCTATAGCGATATCCGGACGGACGCCGTAGGTCAGCAATAAGCTCTTTACCTTTTCTGTGGGGACGATCACCTGATCAGCGGAATTGCAAAAACGGGTGCTGATGGACCGGGCCAGTTTTTTGGCAGCGGGCTCCAGCACCCCAAGCTTGATAATATAGTGGGTATAATTTTCGTAGATGGTATGGTAGGTGTGCACCAAAGGAATGTGCAGCAGCTTCGCCAGCGTTCTGCCCAGCAATCCTAAGGAAAATTCGGTGTGGGTATGAATCACATCCAGCCCCAGCCTGCGGATAAATTGGATGGTCCGCGGATGGATGAAAACGCCGATGCGTCTGGAGCTGGCAAACGGAAGGCTGGTGACGCGGAACACACCCGGCTCATGCTCGGCAGCGCCCGGATCGGTGGTTGTGAACACATATACCTGATGCCCCAGCTTCTCCAGCAGTCTTTTGTGCATCAGCACGGATGTGGCGACACCGTTAATTTGCGGATAATAGGTTTCCGTAAAAAGCCCGATCTTCATGTGCTACGCTCCCCCTCATGTAGGATGAGAACAGTCCACCCGTCAGTCTCATCATACAGGAAGGAAATGTGCTTGCGGTAAAAAGTTTGTTAACGGATCATTAAAAATTTACAATTCTACCGGCACCATCAGTCCGTCCGGGCCAAATCCCAGCGGATCGATACACACCTCGCGGTGGAAGCCCTTGCCCTCTGTAAACCGGGTAAGAGGGGTCACAAACCGGTGATAGGCGATCCAGTATTTGTCCGTATCCGGCTCATGGAGGATGGAGTGATGTCCGGTGCCCAGCATCGCCTTCTCCTTGTTTTTGACCAGGACGGGATAACGGTAGGTAACAGGGCCATAGAGCTCTTCAGCGGTGCCATAATTGATATGATAATCCTCGCTGCCCGTATCGTCGCAGGACCAGGTGAAATGGTACAGCCCGTCACGCTTGAGTACCATTACCGCTTCGCGGAAGTCGTACAGCCCCTCCAGATTACGCATGGTCTCCTCCGCCAAACTGACCATGTCCTCATTCAGTCTGACGATGGCGGCGTGGCTGTTGCCGAAGAGCAGATACACCTCCCCGTTATCCTCCACATAGATGGAGGGGTCGATGGCTTGGGCCATGGCGATGCCCAGACGGCCCAACAGATCCATAGTAATCAGGGGGAGGGGCTCCGCCCGGAACGGCCCGGCAGGTGCGTCGGCGACAGCGACACCGATGGCGCTTTTGCCGTCTGCTCCCTTGCCGCAGAAGTAATAATAATATTTGCCGTTGCGGGAAGCGATGCAGGGGGCCCACGCACTGCCTACCGCCCAAGGGACATCATCGGTAGCCAGATCCAGAATAACGCCTTCGTCCTTCCACAGCTTCAAGTCGTCGGAGGAGAATACATGAAACCGGGTACCGGACCACTTGTCGAAGCCGTCGGTGGTGGGGTACAGGTAATAGCGGCCGTCAAATTTGGCCAAATCGGGATCGGCGAACTGTCCCGGCAGCACCTGATGCCCGTCTCCGTATGCGGCTAACAGTCTGCTGCATTCGTCGCGGGTGATGGGCAGGACGCCGCCGTGGCGCTTTTTGGTTGTGCCCATATCGAATTCACTGTCGTCGAGTATCCGG
>JAEWAA010000199.1 GCA_023391955.1 Bacillota bacterium
CTCCCACCCCACAAAAAAGACGTCCCTTTAAGGGACGTCTGACGTCTGTCGTGGATGGGCAAACCCACTCTAGAACGGATAAATCAGCGGCAGCGCGATGATCATCACGATGCCCATGAGAATTTGCAAGGGCAGCCCTACCTTGAGGTAGTGGCTGAACTTGTAGCGGCCCGCCGACATCACCAGGGCGTTGGGCGGAGTGGAAAACGGTGAAGCGAAGCACATGCTGGCCCCGATGGATACCGCAAACAGATATGCGTGGGGATTAGCCCCAAACTGGGTAGCCGCGGCCAAAGCAATGGGCGCCAGCAGCACGGCGCAGGCGGTATTGCTGATGAACATGGTCAGAATGGAGGTGGTGATATACACCCCCGCCAGGAGCGCCATCGGCCCGAACTGGCCCAGACTGTTCACTAAACCACTGGACAACAGCTCCGCCGCCCCTGTTTTTTCAATGGCTGTGGACATGGGGATCATTCCGCCGATGAGGACGATACTCTCCCAGTTAATGGCCCGGTAAGCCTCCTCCATCCCGCGGATACATCCCAGAGCTACGGTGAGCACCGCGGCAATCATCACCGCCGTTACCGCAGGCACCCACTCCGTTACCAGCAGCACAATCAGCAGCAGCAGAATGCCTGCGGCAATGGGCGCCTTGCGGTCCATGGTGATTTTACGGGATTCCTCCAGAGGCTGACCAACAACAATCACCTCGGAGGCCGTCGAAGCGAGAAGGGCGATGTCCTCCCACGTGCCCTGCACCAGCAGTGCATCGCCGAAGCGCATCTTCTCCTCCTTCACCTGGTGGAGAATGTACTGGTCCTTGCGCTGGATGCCCAGCACATTCAGCCGGTATTTCTCCCGGAAGCCGGATTCCTTCACCAGCTTGCCGATGAGCCGGGACTTGGGCGTGAGCATAACCTCCGCCAACCCCATATCGCTGGTGGCGTAAACGCCGCCCTGGCCCCCGCCGGAAATCTCCGGCTCCGTGGCATCCAATAGAACAAGGCCATTTTCCCCGGCAAATGCCGAAACATCCTCCCGGGGGCCAAGCACATACAGGATATCCTCCTCCTGGATAATGCTTTCCGGACCGGCCACCTCTTGGTTGATGGTCTTAAAAAACTGATTGCGCGCCGATATCTTCCGGCGGATTTCGATAACTGTAAGCTGAAAACGCGCCGGTATCCGCAGCTTCAGCAGCGTTTTGTCCAGAAGGGGAGATCCCTTCCTTACCTGAACCCGGAGGAGATGCTCGGACAATCGGTACTCGTGCTCCAGCTCACCCGCCGACCTCTTCCGCGACTTGGACGCTGCACCACCTTCGTTTTTGGGCAGGAACCGGCGCAGGTAGAGCATCGCCAGAATCCCCGTCACCAGACAGATCGCTCCAGTAGGGGCAAAGGAAAAGAACTTGAGCTCCCCGTAACCTCCCGCCTTCAACGCTTCTTGAATCACCAAATTTGGTGGCGTGCCAATGGAGGTGAGCATACCGCCTAGGCTGCTGGCGAAGGCCAAGGGCATCAGCAATCGCCCAGGGGTGGTTTCCGCGCTGTAAGCCAGGCTGACCACAATGGGCATCATCACCGCCACCGTGCCGGTATTGCTGACAAATGCGCCAATGGACGCCGTTGCCAGCATGACCATTAACAGCAGCTTAGTCTCATTGGTTCCGGCCAGCTGGAGCAACTTGCGGCTTACCAGCTTGGCCAGACCGGTGCGGAAGATCCCCCCGCCTACCACGAACAGCCCGATCATCATCACAACCACAGAATTGGAAAAACCGGCCAACGCCTCTTCAGGCTTCAGGACACCGGCGAGCATCAGTACGATCAGAGCGGCAACCGCAACCAGATCGGCGCGGATTTTACCGGAGATGAACAGAGCGGAAGCGGCGGCAAGGGTAGCCAGGGTGACGATCATAGGCCCATTCATGCGTCCGCTCCTAGGACAGCTTCACAAGGCTGTAGTTCTTCTTCCCCTTACGGACAATAATGAACCGCCCGCCGATGGCCAAATCCTCCGTTATCTCCAGGGCCAGATCAGTAATCTTGTCCCCGTTCAGGGAAACGGCGCCTTTGGTAATATCCTCGCGGGCCTGCCGTTTGGAGGGCTCCAGCCCCAGATCCACCAGCCAGTCCACAATATTCTTGGGTTCGCGGCCGCCTTCGAAGGTGGGCATTTCCTTGAAGCCCAGCTCGATTTCATCTGCGGAGAGGGACTTAATGTCGCCGCTGAACAATGCGGCAGTAATCCGCTGCGCCTGAGCCAGCAGCTCTTCCCCATGGACGAAGCGGGTCATTTCTTCAGCCAGCGCCTTTTGAGCCTCCCGCTTGTGGGGTTCGCTCTCTACCTTGGCGGCCAGCGCCTCAATCTCTTCCTTGCTCAGGAAGGTAAAGTATTTCAGATATTTCACCACATCCCGGTCATCGGTGTTGGCCCAGAATTGGTAGAACTCGTAAGGAGTTGTTTTTTCTGGGTCCAGCCAAACCGCGCCGCCGGCGGTTTTGCCGAATTTGGTGCCGTCCGACTTCAGCATCAGCGGAATGGTCAGGCCGAAGGCCTTCGCCTCGGAGCCTTCCTTCTTGCGGATCAGATCCAGGCCGCTGGTGATATTGCCCCATTGGTCGGAGCCGCCGATCTGCAGCTGCACATCCTCATGCTGGAACAGGTGCAGGTAGTCAAGCGACTGGAGGATCTGGTAGGAAAATTCGGTAAAGGAAATCCCGCTGTCCAGACGGCTGGCCACCACATCCTTCGCCAGCATGGCGTTGATGCTGAAGTTTTTACCGTAATCCCGTAAGAACTCGATGACATTGATTTTGTGGGTCCAGTCGTAGTTATTGACCATCCGGATTTGGTTGTCCCCTTCGGTCAGGAACAGCTTTTTCATCTGTGCGGTAAGCTTGTCCACATTTTCCTGCACCTGCTCCAGGGTTTGCAGAGAACGCTCCGATTGACGGCCGCTGGGATCGCCGATGGTGCCGGTGGCGCCGCCAATCAGAATTACCGGACGGTGGCCGGCCAGCTGGAACCGCTTGAGCACCATAAAGGGAATCAAGTGGCCGATATGCATGCTGTCGCCAGTCGGGTCAACACCGCAATAGAGGGAAACGGCCTTCTCCTCGGTCAATTGGCGCAGGCCTTCCGCGTCCGTTTGTTGGTTGATGGCGTCCCGCCATTGCAGTTCATCAATAATATTCATGCGTGTAAACACTCCTTTGAGGTAATACAAAAATGCAAAAAGCCGCCCCTGCCCGTAACTGGACACAGGGACGGCTGTAATAACCGTGGTACCACCCATTTTGCCTGAAGCTCAGCCGCGCGCACATAACGCAACGCCAAACAAACCTTCAAGCCACTCGTTTAGCGGGATAACGTCCGCCCTTCCGCCCGGACAAGCCGGGATGCTCCAAAGCTGTAATTCGCGCGCTTCATGTGTACCGGGTTCCATCACCCCCGGCTTGCTGGGACAGAGACAAAGCGGCTACTGGGGCTTTTTCCACGCATACTGGATATGCTACAGCCAGTATAGTGAATCCGCGCGGGCCTGTCAACCTTGGGTCAGCCGCCTTTTTTCTTCACCGGAATCCAGATTTCGCTTTTGTAATCCGGCTTGGACGTGTCCTTGCTTTCATTCCAGAGCATCTCCGGGCCAAGCGCGGCCTCGTATCCGGACATGGGAAACCACTCGGCATAGATGCTTCCCCAGACCTTCTGCAGCGTCTCCGGAAAAGGTCCTACTGTCGTAAACACAGCCCAGGTTCCCGCAGGAACGGCGAGGCTCTCCCACTTCCCGGCAGGCGGCGCATCTACCGCTACCCCGATATAATGGTCCAGTTCTCCGCCATCGGCCCGGCCTTCGGAGAAGTTCAGTGAAGCGCTGACCAATCCGGCAGGCTCCACATTGGACAACCCCTTTAGCTCCAAAATATCCTGCATAGTCAGGCTGGCCCACATTTTGGCGATTTCCGGATTCACTCCGTTGTATTGAAGAGGTACTCTTTTGTGCAAGCCTGCAATATAAAATGCTTCCTTCTCGATGATGCGGTAATCCATATCATTTCCTCCCGTAACGGTTAATTGAAAGGTCATGGGCGGAACGGCCTTCAGGCTGGCCCCGGGTTTTCTTGCCTCGGTAGGCGTCAAGCCATGAAGATTCTGGAACGCTCTGGTGAACGCATCGGGCGAATCGTAGCCATATTTCAGAGCCAGATCAATGACCTTAACTTCCGTGTCCCGGAGCTCCAGCGCCGCCAACGCCAGCCGCCTGCGTCTGATGTATTCCCCCAACGGCAGCCCGCTTAAGAAGGAAAACATCCTGCGGAAGTGATACTCGGAGCAGCAGGCCAGTTGGGACACTCGGGTAAAATCAATCTCCTCCTCCAAATGGGCTTCAATATAACGCATGGCTTCGTTCAGCTGTAAGAGCGGCTCCATGTTTGTTCCGCCTCCTTTCGTTTTCATCGTAACAGGAAGATGGATCAGGCTTCCCTGCAGATCCGGAACGGATCTTGCAGGACTCAATTAATGAACGGCAGCGTAAGCCTCTGCAGCGGCGCCCAAATAATAGGACAACCCGGTCTGCTGGCTCTCCAGCATGCTCCGGTGGAAATCATCCTCCCGGAAAAACCGTGCCTGCACGGCAAATTCTTCTGCGGTTGCGCCCAGTCCATGGTTTCCCAAGAAGGACAAATGGCTGCCGATTAAGCCCAAAATCTGCTGATCGTCGTGCCGGATACCCGTCTTAAGCGCCTTGGCCATTCCGTCCATAAACGCCGCCGCTTCCGCCGCCAGCTCATTCATCCGGGTAGTTTCCACGGGATTAGCCTCCAGCAGATCAAACCCGTATTCCTTCTCCAGATGCTCCGACTGCTCCCGGAGTGCTTCCTTCCACTCTTCCTCATTGTTAAAGCCGCGGAACATGTCCTTTTCGCTCATCGTATCTCCCTTTCTGCTTTTGGCAATGGATTGCCGCAATGTGTCAATGATGGTCTCCAACCGGCGTTGGCGGAGCAGCAGCAGCTCCTCCTGGCGTTCCAGAATGGCGGCGCGGTTGGTTTCCCCCCTTAACAGTTGCCCGATTTCCTCCAAAGGAAAATCCAGCTCCCGGTAAAAGAGAATCTGCTGCAGCCGTTCCAGCTCCGCCTGCCCGTATAAACGGTACCCGGCCTCCGTAATCCCACAGGGAAGAAGCAAGCCAATCTTGTGATAATGGTGGAGCGCCTTAACCGTCACTCCCGACAAAACGGAAACATCCTTCACGGTGTACAGCATGATGTACCTCCTTTCTGACAACAGAATAAGGCCTCCTCTTAGGGGAGGGTCAACAGGTATGGAAAAAATCCTGCTTCTGCAAGCAGGATTCCTTGGTTTTGGCTCCGGATTATTTGCGCCGGGATTTGGTCATACGGATGTACAGAATGAGTGCTGCCAGGACCATGCTCATAAATCCCATGTTTTCTGCTGCTGCCGCCTCCATCCCTAGCAGACCGCAGACCAGAGTCACCAGGTTTTTCACCAAAAGAGCGGTTACAATCAGCAGAATCGGGCGCATGTAATTATATTTTCTCAACGTCGAACCTCCTGTGGGTTGTATATGCTTTCATTATACATGGTACAAGGGGGTAGAT
>JAEWAA010000274.1 GCA_023391955.1 Bacillota bacterium
GGTGGAGACGAAGGACCAGTCCTCCGCCGGCAGAAGGGCACACAAGGTTAACCGCCCCTCCGGCTTAAGCATACGCAGCAGTTCCGCTAATGCCTGGCAGCGCTCCTCGGGAGAAAGCAAATGGAACACATAGCCGCTGGCTGCAAAATCGAAGCTGCCGGCATCATACGGGATCGCCAGGGCATTGCCCAGTTTGGTTTCCATCATCGGAAACTTGCGGCGGCATACCTGGAGCATCCTCCGGGATTGGTCGATGCCCTTCATAACTGGCCCGAAGCGGCTTATCGCCTCCGCAAGATTGCCTGTGCCCGTTCCGATGTCCAGACCGGACTCGCCCGGCTTCGGGTCAAGCAGCCCGGCCATTAAACGGATGGCGTCTTTGTAGCCCGGATACCGGATGCTGTCCTCAGTCAATTGTGCGTCGAAGCTTTCGGCCAAAAGATCAAAGCGGTAGTGGTCGGTCCAGCTGCTGCGCAGCTCCCGTTGTTTGCGGATATCCTCAGCTTGATGATGGAGCGAGGGTGTCAGCTGTATGCCCGTGCCGGAGAAGCTGCGGATCAGCTCTTCATTCATGCGGATTTGGTTGTCCAGATCCAGCCGCCGGGCATACAAGAGGGAGCGTTGGAGCTCAAGCAGATACAGACTCTCCTCCTCGTGTCCCATTCCGTAGGTTGTCAGCACGTTGGAGAGATCGGGAATGGACAGGCCGGCCTCCCGGAGCACCAGGATGGTCTCCAGACGGAGCAGATCATGCGGGCTGAAAAGGCGGTAGCCGTTTTCGGGGTCTTTGGAGAAGGTGAGCAGCCCTTTTTCCTCGTAAAACCGGATGGTTCTGGTGCTGATGCCCAAACGGCGGGCGGCTTCTGTAATGTGGAAGGTATCCATATGCAAACTCCTTCGGGGGAATGGTATGTACAGTATAGCGGGGAGGCTCCGGGAGAGCCAGATGCCGGCAGAAAAAAAGGGGTGGACATGGTGAGCAGTCGTGAAAACGCAGGATTGCCGGTGGATGAAGCGCTGCCTTCTTTGAAGGATGCGCTCCGGAATGGGTGCGGTGCGGTTTTGGTCGCTCCTCCCGGTGTGGGTAAAACCACCAGAGTACCGCTGGCTCTTCTGGAGGAGCCGTGGGCGGTAGGCAAGCGGATTCTGATGCTGGAGCCCAGACGGCTGGCGGCCCGTTCGGCAGCCCGCTATATGGCGGCATCGTTAGGTGAACCGGTGGGACAAACCGTCGGCTACCGGGTGAGGATGGACAGCCGGGTGGGACCCAAAACCCGGATCGAGGTGATCACCGAAGGGGTGCTGACCCGGATGCTCCAGGAGGACCCGGAGCTGTCGGGAGTGGCGGCGGTGCTCTTCGACGAATTCCATGAGCGCAGCCTCCATGCCGATTTGGGGCTGGCGCTGTGCTTGCAGGCCCAGGAGCTCCTGCGGGACGATCTGAGGCTGGTGGTAATGTCCGCCACTCTGGAGGCGGAGCCGGTAGCGGCTTTGATGGGGGAGGCGCCGGTTGTGGTAAGCACGGGCCGGGCGTATCCGGTAGAAACCCGCTATCTGCCCAAACGCCCGGAGGGGCGGCTGGAGGATAGGACGGCCGCTGCTGTAGTCACTGCCCTGCGGGAAAACCAGGGAGATATCTTGGTTTTCCTGCCTGGTGCGGGTGAAATCCGCCGGACGGAGGAACGGCTCTCCGCCCAACTGGGCGGCGGGACAGCGGGTCCGGTAAGCGTGCTTCCGCTGCATGGAACCCTGCCACAGGAGGCGCAGGATCTGGCGCTGGCCCCTGCACAGCCGGGGACGCGCAAGGTGGTGCTGGCCACCTCCATCGCCGAAACCAGTCTGACCGTAGACGGAGTCCGCATTGTGGTGGACGCGGGGTTTTCCCGGGTGCCGCGTTTTTCGCCGCGCACGGGTATGACCCGGCTGGATACAGTGCCGGTGTCTGTTGCCTCCGCCGACCAGCGGAGGGGCCGCGCCGGGCGGCAGGGCCCGGGTGTCTGCTACCGGCTGTGGCCGGAGCAGGACCAGGGGCAGCTGCCCGCCCGTACCGTCCCGGAGATTCTGGAGGCGGATCTGGCGCCCTTATGCTTGGATCTGGCGGCGTGGGGCGCCGCGCTGGAGGAGCTGCGCTGGCTGGATGCGCTGCCAGCCGCAGCTTTAGCGCAAGCGCGGGCGCTACTCCGGCGCTTGGGTGCACTGGGGGCGGACGGTGCCGTCACGCCCCATGGCAGGGCTATGGCCGCGCTGGGGCTCCACCCCCGGCTGGCCCATATGGCCTTGAAGGCCCGGGAGCTGGGCCTTCAAGGCTTGGGCTGCGAGCTCGCTGCGCTGCTCGGCGAGCGGGACGTGCTCCGTGCGGCGGAGGGTGCCGCACCTAATGCAGACCTCCGCCTGCGGGTGGAGGCGCTGCGGAACGCCGGGAGCGAAGCCCGGAGTTTGGGGCTCCGGGCCGACCCGGCGGCTCTAGCGCGTGTTCGTGCGGAGGCATCATGGTGGATGCGGGAGCTGGGCAGCCCCCGGCTGGAAGCAGGACGTCAGCCGGCTGGTTCTCCCGCAGCTGGCAATCCGGCAGCCTCCTCTCCGCATGGGGAGGCATTGCCCGCCCTCTCTGGGCCGGGCGTGGATCTGGCCTATTGCGGGCTGCTGCTTGCTTTTGCTTATCCTGACCGGATCGGCCAGCAGCGCTCCCGTGGGCGTTACCTGTTATCCAACGGACGGGGAGCGGTAATGGCGGCTGACCAGCATCTGGCCGGTGTTCCTTATTTGGTTGCAGCGGAGCTGGACGACCAGGGAGCGGACAGCCGCATTTATTTGGCGGCGCCGGTGGAGCTTGCCCATCTGGAGACGTACCTGCAGGAAGGGTTGGAGGAAGAGGAAGCAGTGGAGTGGGAGGATGCGGCTCAGGCGGTCCGGGCCAAAAAACGCCTCCGGCTGGGCGCCCTGATTCTCAAGGAAAAGCAGCTGCAGAATCCACCCGCGCCGCTGGTGACCCGGGCGCTGCTTGCGGCTATCGCCAAGGATGGGCTTGAGGCTCTGCCCTGGACGAAGGCCTCCAAACAGCTGCTCCAACGGCTCCGTTTTATGCAGCTGGCTGATCCGTCCTGGCCGGATGTTGCGGAGGAGACGCTGCTGGCCACTTTGCCGGATTGGCTGGGACCCTATGCGGAAGGTTTGCGCAGCAAACAGGACCTGGCCCGCGTGAATCTGGGAGAGGCCCTAACCGGGCTGCTGGATTGGAGCCGCCGCCAGGAGCTGGACCGGTTTGCCCCGACGCATTTGCAGGTGCCCAGCGGATCGCGGATTCCGGTGGATTACAGCGACCCGGGCCAGCCCTTTATTGCAGTCCGGCTGCAGGAGCTTTTTGGCTTGACCGAAACGCCTCGGATCGGCGGCGGACGGGTGCCGGTGGTGATCCATCTGCTGTCCCCGGCCCAACGTCCGGTGCAGGTCACCCGGGACCTGGCAGGCTTCTGGCGGGAAACCTATTTTGACGTGAAAAAAGACCTCAAGGGCCGGTATCCCAAGCATTATTGGCCGGATAATCCCCTGGAGGCAATCCCCACCAACCGGGTCAGGCCGAAGCCTCAAGGATAAGGGGAGGCGGCTCCCATCCGTTCGTTCTTGGCATAGACCTCCTCCAGTGCAGAGGGGGTTTTTGCGTCTTTTCGGACACTATCCCCTTCGCTCAGGAACCGCCCTTTCCCCGATCTTTCTGATCCTGAGCGAAAGGGATAATGGAAGAAAAGAGACGTCCGGCCCTGAGCAGAGGGGATAGTGCACGAAAAGGGGCCTGCCTCACCCCCTGAGTCAATGGGATAGTACACGAAAAGGGGCTCCCGGAGCCCCTTTTACGCATATACAAAACGCTGCTGGCACCAATAGCTGAAGAGGAACAGCATGGCCTCTGTCAGAAGCTTGGCTGCCAGGAGAGGGAGGCCTGCTTGGCCGAACAAGAGGGACATCAGGCCGTAATTCAACAGCAGGATAACGCCCGCTAAGGCGATATATCTGGGCATGGAGCGCCCCATCGGTGCCGGCTTGCCGCTGGTGAATACGAAGGTTTTGTTCATGGCATAGTTAAAGCCAGCACTGCACAAACGCGCTCCCCATACGGCTAGCAGCAGACTCCCGGTCCCGTATTGGATCAGCATCAGGAGCACGATGTCCAGCAGGGTCGAGATCAGGGACACGGAGCCGAACTTGGCGATCGGCCAATAGATTTTCAGGGAATCCGCCAAGGGGCGGAAGTGGGAGGAGCTGTTTTGGTCGATATAGACGGTTTCAATGGGCAGCTCGCGGAAGGAATAACCTGCTCCGGGGGCCTGCAGAAGCAGGTTCATTTCGTATTCGAACCGTTCTCCCGGTACCTGGCAGAGCCACTCCAGCATTGCCGCCGGATATCCACGCAGCCCGGTCTGGGTATCCTGCAGCGGGATACCCGCAAGGAAGGAATAAATCCTCCGGGTGGCCGTGTTGCCTATGCTGCTGCGCAGGGGAACCTTGCCGGTAAACTGGCGGCTGCCCAGCACCATCCGGTCAGGTGCCTCCCCTACAGCCTGCGCCACCCGCATAATATCACGGGGCAAATGCTGACCGTCGCTGTCCGCGCAAACCACCGTACCCGCGTTGTCCGTATCCAGCAGATGGCGGAAGCCGGTTTTGAGCGCCCGGCCCTTGCCCCGGTTCACCGGGTGGACCAGCACGGTGCAGCCTTCTGCCTCGGCGGCACGGAATAAGGGGGCATAGTGCTCACCGCTTCCGTCGTCCACCACCAGAATGTCCGACATTCCGGAGGCTTTTAACTGGAGGATTAGCTCCAGCAGCCGTTGGTCGGGTTCATAAGCCGGTATCAATACATGCATCTATGCCGCCTCCATTCATGATGGTATAAGCTGGCCTCTGCCTGGGTCAGGGGCCTCAGCCAGTCCCCGTGTGCCGAGCAGCCGCTAGGGAGCGGGAACGTAGAGAATATCGCTGACGCCGCGTTCGGTTTCTTTGCCCAGAGGATTGTTCACGACCCGGCCCTGAAAAACCATGGTTGACGATCCCCCGCCGTCCAAATTGTAGGCTTCAACAGCCCCCAGCTCCTTGAACAGCTGGGCGAACTGGCTCAGCGTCATGCCGGCGCTGTAGCCCTCCTTGCGCCCGTCCACCACGACGAAGAGGTAGTGGTTGGCCGAGATAAGCCCGATGCCCGTGCGGGGGTTGGCCCCCTGGATGGAGCGGTTGCCGAAGTTGGTGTCAATCTTCACCTGTTCCAGGTCAGCGGCTACCTTACCGTCCGTTACCAGCGCAGGGCCGAAGGAATAGGTTTGCGTGACGCCGTCCGCCAAGAGAGAGGCGGCGTTTTTTTTGGTTTCGTCGTAGGATTTTATGGTGCCGTCGGCATAAAGGGCCAGTCCTGTACGGGCAGGTTCATTCCGGTACAAGGTACCGTTGCGGATGATGACGCCGTCGTTGCGGAACCCGTAATAGTCTCCGTTGATGGCAAACAGGGCATTGTTATTGGCGGCAATCACGGATGTATTCTCGATAATGTTGCGGCCGAAGGCATTTTTGGCAAAAGCGGAGCTTAGGCTTGCCCCATTCTGGAGCTGGACATCCGCTATATAGTAGGTGATTTTCTCCTTGCCTTCGCCGGTTTCCACCTGGCGGATGCTGATGTTTATATCGCTGCTGTGGTAGCTCCAGTCGTCCGAGGAAACCGCCGTGTTGCCCGTTTCCGTCTGGACTGTGCTGCCGGAGCCTCCGCCGCTGTCGTTGCCGTTGGCCGGTGTGCTCTCCGCCGCCGCGGTAACCCGCATTTCTACATGCTCGATTAAATAACGGTCTGCCAGCTTGTAAAGCACACCCCCGATAGTGAGCAAAATCAGAAGGGCTGCCAGCAGCCCCTTTGTTTTGCCGTTCCATGATTTCAAACCGGAATCCCTCCTCCCTGATGACTGTCCTCATTCTACGGCGTCGGACTTAACCCGCCCTGAGTCCTGGCTGAATGTCTGCTTAAAGAAATAGAAAAAAAGCCGCCCTCCGAAGAAGGCGGCTTAATACCGTAATTGAACTTCTTATTCTCCTGCTACACGCACTAACACTCTGCCGCGGGTGGCGGACTTGAGAATATCCGAAAGCGCCTGGGGCAGCTCCGCCAGAGTCACTTCGCGGTTCACCAGCTTATCCAGCTGCTGCGGCTTCCAGCTGCCGGCCATGAGCTTCCACAATTCCTCCCGCTCGGCGGCGGGACACATGACCGAATCGATGCCCAGCAGGCTTACGCCCCGCAGAATAAAGGGCAGCACGGTGGCGGGCACCGCTGTGCCGCCGGTAAGTCCGCTGACGGCTACTGCGCCGCGGTACGAGATCCGGCTCAGCACTGCGGCCAATTGAGTGCCCCCAACAGGGTCCACCGCTGCCTGCCACAGCTGCTTGTCCAGCGGCTTCACGTTCCCGCCGGCATACACATCCTCCCGGGACAGCACCTCGCTTGCACCCAGCTCCTGCAGATAACCGGCCTCTTCACTGCGTCCGGTGCTGGCGGCTACTGTATATCCCTTTTGCGCCAGCATCGCCACAGCCGCACCGCCGACTCCGCCGGAGGCTCCCGTCACCAGCACCTTGCCCTTATCGGGAGAGATGCCCCTTTCCTCCAGATGCTTGATGGACAGCGCGGCGGTGAAGCCCGCAGTTCCGTAAATCATGGCCTCCCGCAGAGATAATCCGTCCGGCAGCGGCACTACCCATTCCGCCGGCAGCCTGGCGTATTCGCTGTAGCCGCCAAAATGGCTCACGCCAATGCCGTAGCCGGTGGCCAGCACCTTTTGACCCTCATAAAAACGCGGATCTGTAGAGGAGACCACATATCCGGACAAATCGATGCCGGGGATAAACGGGTAACTCCTGACAATATTTCCGTCCGGTATGGAAGCCAGCCCGTCCTTGTAGTTGACGCTGGAATACGCCACCTTGATGACGACATCCCCTTGGGGCAGATCATCCAGGGCCAGTGAACGGATGCCGACAGTGAATGCTTCGCCTTTGTTAACCTCCAGGGCCTGAAATTCGGCTGTCATAACCTTCAAACTCCTTTCGACTTGCACGGTATACATAGCTGTACCCTTTATACACCTTTTGGTTGGGAGGGTCAAACTTTTTTGCCTGTCCGCCTTCTAAAAATGTGAACTTCCAAATACACTATTTCGTCTAAGAAATACAGGTAGCGGTAGAGGAAACGAAACATTTGTTACGCCTCTATAAATCTATAGACCGGCCGGCCCATATCCGGTATGCTAGAGGGAACTCTGGTAGAAACCAGGCTGTCCGTTTCGTCTTGCAACATCCGTTCCAAGAGGCGCTCCCTGATTTTGTAGCCAACTAAGGCAGGTAGACTAACATGAAGAAATTAGCGCAAGCGGTGCTGATCTGTGCCTCGGCCGCCCTGCTCGTTATGAGCGGGTGCAGCCGGTCCGGCAACCAGGCTGCGGCAGCACCCCAGGAAGCGGCTGTATCTCCGTCCCCCACCGCCAGTTCCACCGCAACACCCGCCCCGCCGGCTGCATCAGCGGAGCCGTCGCCTCTTGTTCCTTCGCCGGAATCGGGCAAACCACAAGAGGAGACCGTCCAGCCGGACAGCGGCAAACCCGCCCGCCGGGAATCTGCTCTGAAGCCTGTGTATGCCGTGGGCAAGAATCAGGTGGCCATTACCATCGATGACGGCCCCACCAAGGACACCGGGAAGCTGTTGAAGGTGCTGAAGGATTGCGACGCCAAGGTGACCTTCTTTTTTCTGGGGCAGAATGTGGAGAAGTACCATGATTCCGTTACCCAGGCCGTCTACGAGCGCCACGGGATCGGGTATCACTCCGATGTGCACCCGCAGATGACGAAGCTGAATTATGATGGGCAGCAAAAGGAGTTTGACACCGGACTCAAAAAGCTGGAGAAGTGGAGCAAAACGTCAGTGAAGCTGTTCCGTCCCCCCTATGGCAGCTATAATAACGATACGAAGCTGATTACCGAGGAGCATGGCATGAGCATGATCCTGTGGAATGAGGATCCCAAGGACTGGGAGGCGGGAGATGCCGCCAAGATCACGAAGAATGTGCTGTCGGAGGTCCGGTCGGGCAGTATTATTGTGATGCATGATAACCCGTCCACCATTGCCGCTTTACCCGGTATTGTAGAGGGCATCCGCAAGAAGGGCTACACCCTTGTTACGGTGCCGGAGCCCAAATAGACCGATAACCCTCAAGTCCGTGCCGAGCCGCGCCCCAAGCGCCGCCGCCGGGCTTTCGTTATGAAAAGGAAGAGTGATGATGCAATATACCCGCACTGTGGAAGGACGTTTCCTCAAGAGGCCCAACCGGTTTATCGCCGTGGTGGAGATCGGCGGCACCGAGGAAACGGTGCATGTGAAGAATACAGGACGCTGTGCCGAACTGCTGGTGCCCGGCGCCCGGGTGGTGCTGGAGCAGGCTGCGCCCGGCGCTCCAAGGCGTACGGCCTACTCCCTAATCGCCGTGTACAAAGGGGAACTGCTGATCAATATGGATTCCCAGGCCCCCAACCGGGTGGTGCTGGAGGCAGCTTTGTCCGGCCAATTGGACAGTGTGGCGGGAGAACCGCTTGCTGCGGTCCGGCCGGAGATGCGCTTCGGGGGTTCCCGGTTTGACCTGTATTGGGAAACCGTCAGTGGAGTGAAGGCTTTTATGGAGGTAAAGGGGGTGACCCTGGAGCAGGACGGTATTGTCCGTTTTCCCGATGCGCCTACTGTCCGCGGTACCCGTCATGTGCTGGAAATGGTGGAGGCGGTGAAGGCGGGCTACCGGGGGCATCTATTGTTCCTGATCCAAATGAACGGCGTCAGTCGCTTCGAGCCCAATGCGGTGATGGACCCGGCCTTTGCCCAGGCGCTGAGGGTGGCCGCAGACTCCGGGGTGCAGGTGCTGGCCTACGATACATGGGTGACGCCGGATTCCATGGTGCTGGGCAAGCCGGTGGAGGTTGTGCTGTAGCAGGCAGACGGGCTTCTTCTCCGGCATCTTCTGAAGCCTCTGCATCCCGCTGCATCCGCTTGTACTCCTCCTTGGGCTGTGGCACAATATTCCATAGAACCTTAGATTGGGCCAAGGGCCACAGGAGCGTGAGCTTAGATGAGTGTGTATCTGTTTTCCGCCAATAATATCCGGGGTGTGCAAGTCCCGCTGGAAAGCTACGAGGGCAAGGTGCTGCTGATTGTCAATACGGCCAGCCGCTGCGGCTTTACACCCCAGTACAGCGACCTGCAGAAGCTTTACGAAACCTACTATGACCGGGGTTTTGTCATCCTGGGATTCCCCTGCAACCAGTTCGGGGAGCAGGAGCCCGGAGAGAATGAGGAGGTGCATACCTTCTGCCAGATCAATTACGGCGTCACCTTCCCGTTGTTCGAGAAGCTGGAGGTGAAGGGGCCGGGCAAACATCCGCTGTTCGCCTATCTGACGAAAACCGCCCCGTTCCAGGGCTTCGACCAGTCCCAGCCCACCGGCAAGCTGCTGCATAATATGTTTGCGGAGAAAATGCCGGAGGAGCTGCATAACGATGAAATCAAATGGAACTTCACCAAGTTCCTCATTGACCGCCAAGGCCGTGTGGTAACCCGGTATGAATCGCCGGTGGACCCGCTGGAGATCGGGCCGGATATAGAGAAGCTGTTATAGGAACAGGAAGGACCTGCCGGAGACGGCGGGTCTTTCTTGAAGAAACGGAGGATAAGAAGAGTGGCGGCAAAAGGGGAGCATTACATTCTGGCCATTGATCAGGGCACAACCAGCACCAGAGCAATTCTCTTCGATAAGAAGGGCAGGGCGGCATATACCGCGCAGAAGGAGTTTCCCCAATATTTCCCGAGGCCGGGCTGGGTGGAGCAGAATGCGGATGAAATCTGGATATCGGTGCTGGCGGCAGTGGGCGCCGTGCTGACAGAGAACCGCATCGATCCCGTGCGGGTCGATGCCATCGGCATTTCCAACCAGCGGGAGACCCCGGTGGTTTGGGACAAGGCGTCCGGCATGCCAGTGCATCATGCCATTGTCTGGCAATCCCGGCAGTCCGCCGGAATCTGCAGCAGGCTGAAGGACGAGGGGCTGGAGGAGCGGTTCAAGAAGAAAACGGGTCTTTTGCTGGACGCATATTTCTCCGGGACGAAGATCAAGTGGCTGCTGGATGAGGTGGAGGGCGTGCGGGAGAAGGCGGAGCGCGGGGAGCTGCTTTTCGGCACCATCGACACCTGGCTGGTCTGGAAGCTCACCGGCGGCCGGGTTCATGTCACCGACCCGTCCAATGCCTCCCGGACGCTGCTGTACAATATCCACGAGGAGCGCTGGGATGAAGAGCTGCTGGATATCCTGGGGATTCCTGCCTCTATGCTGCCAGAGGTCCGCTCCTCCTCCGAGGTGTATGGGGCAACGGCGGGGTACCACTTCTTCGGCAGGGAGGTGCCTATTGCCGGAGTTGCGGGAGACCAGCAGGCCGCCTTGTTCGGACAGGCCTGCTTCACGCCCGGTATGGCCAAGAATACCTACGGCACCGGCTGCTTTGTCTTGAAGTCCACCGGGCAGCAGGCGGTGGAATCGGCCCGGGGCCTTTTGACCACCATCGCCTGGCAGGTGGACGGCGTAACCGAATACGCCCTGGAGGGCAGTGTATTCGTCGCCGGCTCTGCCGTACAATGGCTGCGTGACGGGCTGCGCATGTTCAAACGCTCAGGGGACAGCGAGGCTTATGCCCGCCGGGTGGCTTCCACCGAAGGGGTGTATGTAGTGCCTGCGTTTGTGGGACTGGGCACCCCTTATTGGGACAGCGAGGTGCGGGGCGCCGTTTTTGGACTGACCCGGGGCACGTCCAAGGAGCATTTTATAAGGGCGGTGCTGGAGGCTCTGGCTTACCAGACCCGGGATGTGCTGGACGCTATGGAGGCGGATTCGGGCATCCAGCTGTCGGCGCTGCGGGTGGATGGAGGAGCGGTGGAGAACCGCTTCCTCATGCAGTTCCAAAGCGACATGCTGGGCGTTCCCGTGGAGCGCTCCGCCGTCCGGGAAACCACCGCCCTGGGGGCGGCGTTCCTGGCGGGTCTGGCCGTGGGCTTCTGGACGGACCGGGAGGAGCTGGCCCGCCTGTGGGCGGTCAAAGAGGTGTACCAGCCCGCCATGGAGCCCGTCCGCCGGGAGGAGCTGTACACCGGCTGGCAGAAGGCAGTGCGGGCTGCCATGGCTTTTAAATAATGGATGCTCAAGTGCCTTAAGGCTGAAGCAGGGCGCGGATAGAAGCGTCCACCAGACGGGTGGTCTGGGGGAAGAAGTAAACACGTTCGCCGTCATCCTGGAGGGGGAAGGAGAATGCCAACGGACCGCCAGTATAAAACACCATCTGATAGGCTACCGGATCCTGCCCCTTATTCTGCGGTGTGTAACGCTCCACGTCCTGGCCGATCTCCAGCAGGCGGATAAACTGCTCCTTCTCTGCACCCTGAAGCGTTCGGAGCGGCTTGGTATCCTGGCTCCGGTATAGCTCAATACGCTCGACCTTGTCCTTAGCAATACCCCCGTAATGCAGTTGGGGCAGCTGAGAGGGTTCCTCCCCGGCGTATAGCCGGTACCCGCCTGCTTTCTCCGGGTCACGGACTGCAATCAGCTGAGTTGGTTTGAAGCCCTTGATTGGGTAAAGCTTTGTTCCGACAGGAAGAAGGGCGGCGTCTCCGTTCTGGATGTTGTAGCCGGGGTTGGTCACTACACCGAACAGCATAAATTCGGTCTTGCCCATTTCCTTGTCCGACACATCCTCCGGATTGGCGGGAACGGCGTTATGTAAGACACTGTAATATTGGCCGTCCAGCATCACAAAATCTACCCAGTCAATGGCGGCATTGCCGTGGATATTATCCCGCCCTGTTCCGGTGCATCCGGCCAGGAGCAAGCATACAGCGATTAGCAGTACCCAATGAATTCTCAGGGGAATCACCTCCTGCTTTTGTAGACGGAAGAAGCGAACAATATGTTACATGGCCGTACCCTTCTATATATTCCCTGACAAATTTGTGTATAATAGAACAAACGTAAAAAGTGGACATTATCAACCCGTATGAAAAGAGGTTCCTATGGAGAGCAAAAGCGCCGCATCCAATTTTATCAAAACCATTATGATGGACGACCTCAAGGAAGGCCGCGTCACCAGCATCAAGACCCGGTTTCCGCCTGAGCCCAACGGCTATCTGCATATCGGGCATGCCCGGGCAATCACTATCAATTTCGAGCTGGCCGACGAGTTCGGCGGCAAAACCAACCTGCGTTTTGACGACACCAACCCGGTGAAGGAGGACGTGGAATTCGTCAAGTCCATCCAGGAGGACATCAAGTGGCTGGGCTTCGAGTGGGACGGGCTGCATTTTGCTTCGGATTATTTCGAGGAGATGTACAACCGGGCCTTGGTCCTGATCCAAAAAGGCTTAGCCTACGTGGACGACCAATCGGCGGACGCCATCCGCGAAACCCGCGGCACGCTGACCCAGCCGGGCACCGAAAGCCCCTTCCGCAACCGTACCGTAGAGGAAAACCTGGACCTGTTCACCCGTATGCGGGCCGGCGAGTTCAAGGACGGCGAACGGGTGCTGCGGGCCAAAATCGATATGGCCTCCCCCAATATCAATATGCGGGACCCGGTGATTTTCCGGATTTCCCATACCCATCACCATAACACCGGCGACAAGTGGTGCATCTATCCCATGTACGCCTATGCCCATCCCCTGGAGGATTCCATCGAGGGTGTGACGCATTCCCTGTGCTCCCTGGAGTTTGAGGACCAGCGGCCCTTCTATGACTGGGTCATCCGGGAAACGGAGATGCCCCATGTATCCCGCCAGTATGAGTTCGGCAAGCTGAAGATCGCCGGCACCATCATGGGCAAGCGCTACATCAAACGCCTGGTGGAAACCGGTGTGCTGGACGGCTGGAACGACCCCCGGGTGTTCACCATCAGCGGCATGCGCCGCCGGGGCTTTACTCCGGAGGGGATTAAGTCCTTTATCCGCGAAGCCGGTGTGTCCAAGAGCAACGGCACTGTCGATCCGCGGATGCTGGAGCACTTCATCCGCGAGGATCTGAAGCTGAAGGCGCCGCGGACCATGGGTGTGCTGAAGCCTCTGAAGGTGGTTATCACCAACTATCCCGAAGGCCAGGTGGAAATGCTGGATGCTGAAGTCAATGCCGAGGTGCCGGAGATGGGCATGCGCAAGATCCCCTTCTCCCGGGAAATCTACATCGAGCAGGATGACTTTATGGAGAACCCTGTGCCCAAGTATCACCGGCTGTTCCCCGGCAATGAGGTGCGGCTGAAGCATGCGTACTTCATCAAGTGCGAGGAAGTGGTAAAGGACGAGGCGGGCAATGTGGTGGAGCTGCGCTGCACCTATGATCCGGAAACCAAGTCCGGCACCGGCTTTACCGGCCGCAAGGTGAAGGGCACCATTCACTGGGTAGAAGCCACCACCGCCATTCCCGTGGAATTCCGGCTCTACGACCAGCTGGTAGCCGAAAAAACCGACGAGGAAGAAGAGGAAGAGGGCGGGGACGATCTGTTGTCCGGCATCAACCCCAAGTCTTTGGAGATTGTACAGGGCTTCATTGATCCCGGCATCAAGGATGTGCAGCCGGAGGACAAGTTCCAGTTCTTCCGCCACGGCTACTTCTGCGTGGATTCCCAGAACTCCACACCGGACAAGCCGGTCTTCAACCTGACCGTATCGCTTAAGAGCTCCTTCAGTGTATAAATGTTAACCTTCCAGGCTTCACCTGAGCATATATGTTCAGGTGAAGCTTTTTTTGATGCTTATGGGACAGCAGGTTTACGAGTCCAAGCATCAAAATACCAGGCGGTACATACAGTAGGAAGACAAAGGCGGAAGAAAATTCCCTTCCGGCAATTGGATTTATATAAATAATAAAGGTGGTTCGGACCATGAGTGCTTGGACGAAATACAGTCCCATTTTTGAAAGCGATGCATATGATCCGGAGATTCTATCCCAGTCCGCGTGGCGTGGACACCGGAAATTTGCCTATGACCTTGTGCGCAATCTCCAGCCTCAAACCATCGTAGAGCTAGGCACACACTATGGGGCTTCATTTTTCAGCATGTGCCAGGCCGTGAAGGATGGAAAACTGGACAGCAAATGCTACGCGGTGGATACCTGGACGGGTGACCAGCATACCGGGGCGTACACCAATTCAGCTTATAAAGCAGTGAAAAAGGTTACGGAGGCGGCCTTTCCGGAAACTGCTGTGATGCTCCAAATGACCTTTGATGAAGCGCTAAATGATTTTGCGGATGAAAGCATCGATCTTCTGCATATTGATGGTTTTCATACCTACGAAGCGGTAAAACACGATTATGAAACATGGCTTCCCAAGCTGGCGCCAAACGGAGTTGTTCTGTTCCACGACATTGAGGCACGTTATGTAGGCTTTGGTGTTTACCGGTTTTGGGATGAACTCATTGTCCAGCATCCCGCAGTGAAATTTGAGCATTACCATGGACTGGGCGTTCTGCTTCCCAAAGGAATAGACGAAAGGCTTCTATCGCTGCTGGCCGGGTGGAATGTGAATAAAATCAGCTATATCAGCTGAATACACAAAGAAGAAGCTCTACCTCGGGTAGGGCTTCTTCTATATATTCGGTCTTCCTACTCCAGCGAATTGCTGGCTTCGTCCTTGACCTCACTGCGGAAGCCTTCGATGCTTTTTTTGCGGCGTTGGTTTTTCTCCTGGATGCTGCTGCGTTCCTCGTCGCTGATTTCAGAGGAGAACTCGTTTAGATACTCCTCCGCCTCATGCAGGTTCTTCTGGGTATTTTGGATACTCTGCTGCAGATGCTCCACGTTGTCCGCCCGGTTATCCGGCTTTGCCATGTGAATCGCCTCCTTAAAGGGAATACGCCTGACTCGGCGCTACCGGATAGCTTGATCGGCCGGAGGGATTCTTATGCGTTAGGTACCGCGGAGCGGATTTTTTCGGTATATCCATATTCCACTTTCCGCCACCTCTTTATTTTGCGGTTTGGCTCGGGTATACTAATCGTATTCACAACCGGAGGTGGTACTCATGGCAATCAGAGATTGCCGGATTGGAAAAGCCTCATGCAAAGCCTGATAGGAGGCGAACCTTTGCATGGGTGGGCCGGCTTTATATGTGTCGCCTGAATACGCAATGATCGTTTTCTAATAATGGCTTTGCACCTTATTTGCTTTCATTGAATCTCAAAAATAAGGGGCTGAAGTCCATGTGCGGACCATTTATTAGAAACTACCAATATAACGTGATTAAGAATCAAGCCGATTCGGTGCTGCGTGCCATTCGGACAGTGGGAGACCCCAAGGTCCTGGAATCCGTCCGTTTGACGGCCATCGCCAAGGTGGAGGAGCTGTTCTCGGATGTGAGAGACGACCGGAAAACCATGCTCGATTCTATCGCCAACCTGAAGACGGCGGAGGATTTCCACACATATATCCAGGCGCTGGAGCCGTATATGCTGGAATTTCCCCGCATCACCGAGAAGCAGATCCAGAAGCTGTTCCCCAAGAACAAGAAGCTGAAGCTGCCTGACCTGGAGCAGACCGATTGGCGGTATGTGACATATCTGAGCTGGACCGATATTTCCACCAACAAAATGTTCCTCGTGTACCATAACGGGGAGCAGTTCGTCGGCGTAGAGGGCCGGTTTACGGTCACCAACAAAAAAAGCTACTGCTTCGCGTGCAACCGGTTCGAAGAGTTGGTCCTGTTTTCGGCCATCTCCAAAAAAAGACCCGCTCACGCTTTGCCCGACTATTACAAGTCCGTCGGTAACTACATCTGCATGAACGGCCACACCTGCAATAAGAACATCACCGATGTTTCCACCTTGGAGGCGTTTATCGGATCCGTTTTGGGTTAAAAACCTTATAAGATTACAGACGAGGCGGCTTCGGCTGCCTTTTTTTGTTGCCGCAGCGTCATTTTATTGCGTAATTTTATGTTTGGAGTTAACGGACATAGATTCCTCTTTCGTACTGGACGGGCGGCTCAACTTTGCGGTCAACGGTCCGTACGGCATGAAGCGCCCAATAAGGGTCGTCCAGCATACCACGCCCGACGGCGGCAAGATCGGCCTCTTCATTGGCCAGCGCTGCTTCCGCGATGAGGGGATCCTCCAACACGCCGACCGCTGCTTGGGCATGATTTCCTTGAAAAAAACAGTAAAAACGGCCGGCTCCCAGGGGGCCGGCCGTTATGTTCATCCGACATAGGCAGAATTCATTGATATGGTGGATATAAGCGGATTGGATTGGTATGAGAGATACCCATGACGTATGGGTTTGGTGCAAACGGTAGCGTAACGGAACTCAAAGACGCTTAAACGGGAAATCTGGGGTATGTTGTGTTCTAACGGAACTTAGCGTCCGTTACAACCCCATTTCCCGGTATTTAGTCACTTGTAACCCTGTTAAGAGTGTCTTAGTTCCGTTACAGCGGGGAAAGCCCGCTTTTCGGCGTATAAGAGTCGCTGAGTTCCGTTAGCGCCCTGCCTTCACAGTTTGAACGGGGACGAGGGGCGCGGGTATCAGCCTCATGTGCCTCGACTCGCCGGCTCCTCCATGAGCTCTGCTCCGGCACACAACACACCGTCCCGTGCCTCACGCGTCCTTGTATTCCGATTCCAGGATGGAGAGGATATTCACGGACGCATATTCGCCGTTCACCAGGATAGAATCCCGGAGCGTACCCTCTACCTGGAAGCCTTCACTCTCATACAGATGAAGGGCCCGCGGGTTATTGCTGCGCACATCCAGCCACAGCCGGTGGGCGCTCCAGCGGTTGAAGGCGCAGCGCTTCACCAGGCGCAGCACATCCCGTCCAAGGCCTTGACCCTTCTCCGTAATTACCAGACGCTTCAGCTCGATGCTGCGCGCCGGATTCTCCAGCCCCGCAATGATGGCGTAGCCGCATGACTCCAGATCCGCCTCCACAATCAGGTGAACCGTATCCGTATCCTCCTGGGCGTTCCGGTGCTGCTCCTTGGTCCATTGGCTGATGAAATCCCGGTTGTCCGGATGATTCTCGGCTTGAAGCACATAGTCCAAATCATGGGGCCGCGATACCCGCAGCCGTATCCGTTCCGAGCTTGCCAAAATCATGGCCATGCCTCGTCATCTCCTTTTTACCATCATATCACAGGACCGGCACAATTGGGCAATGAGGGTGTGCGGGCTGTCTTGGCAGCATCAGGAGAACGCCCAGTTTCCCTTTCGGAAGATCGGCTCCAGGGTTCCGTCTGCAGTTTCCCCGTCAATGTCCAGCTCTCCGCTGCCCATCATAAAATCCACATGAGCCAGGCTGGTATTGGCGCCGCGGCTGGCCAGCTCGTCCTTGTTCATAGCGGTGCCGTTCTCCAGTGTGAAGGCATACGCATTGCCCAGGGCCAGATGGCAGGCTGCATTTTCATCGAACATGGTGTTGTAGAAGGTGATGCCCAAATCCGAAATCGGCGAATGATGGGGAACCAGCGCAACCTCACCCAAGCGGCGGGAGCCCTCGTCCATCTCGATGAGGCTCTTCAGAGGCTCGTAGCCTTCCTTGGCGGAAAAGTCCGTCACAGCCCCGTCTGTAAAGGTCAAGGAAAAGCCGTCGATTACGCTGCCTGCGTACGGAAGCGGCAGTGTGCTGGCTACCGTTCCGTTGACCTCGCCCTTATGGGGCATGGTGAAGATTTCCTCCGTAGGCATATTGGGCAGGAACACAATGCCGTCCGGCGTCTCCGAGGTGGCCGCTTTCCAGATATGGCCCTCCGGCAGTCCGATGGTCAGGTTTGTGCCCGGTCCCTTGTAATGCAAACGGCGGTAGCGTTTGGCATTCATATAATCCTTGCGCCGGTTCAAGGCCGCCAGATGCGCCTCCCAAGCGGCAGCCGGATCGTCCTCATACACCCGGTTCACCTGGAAAATCCGGTCCCACAGCGCTTCCTCTGCTTCCTTCGGAGACAACTCCGGGAATACGGCGGCGGCCCAGGCCGGGGTAGGAACCGAGGCCATGGACCAGGCATTCAGGTTCTGGTTGACGTACCGGCGGAAGCCCTGCATGGCTTCCGCTTGAGCCTTGTTGCCGATGGCGAGCCGCTCCGGAGCAATTCCCTTCAGAAGCGAAGGGTTGGGGGCGTAAATCTGCAGGAAGGAGCCGCCTGCTTCCATATGCGCCTCCATGGCCTTGGTCCGCCATTCCGGGGGTGTGCGGAGGGAATCCTCCGGGGCAAGCTCGTATCTGATCCGGGTGGAGGCTTCATCCACCCAGTCCATCTGCACATGGGCCGCTCCCGCTTCGTATGCTTTGGTGGCCAGCAGGCGGGCAAAGGGGGCGCTGTCCAAATTAGAGTTGATCCACAGGGACTGCCCCTTCCGGAGTGCTGCTCCGATTTTAATCACCAGACCGGCGTAACGTTCCAGACAAACTTCAAATGACGGCTTCATATTCCGCATCTCCTTTATGCCTGTTTACTGCTTGTACACTCCCAAACAGGCGCTTTTTCCATTGTAGCACAAAGAAGGATGCCTGTTCCTGCTTGTGTGCCGCCTCTGCCGGAACGGCTGAACCTTCTTGTACGCTGTGGCATACAATGGTTATGGACTAGAATCGGACAGGGGAGTGTGCATATGGGAAAGACGCCAGACAATGTCTATTGGGTAAACCGGAGGGCGGCTGCAGACAAAATGGCTGTCATTGCAGGCCTCGGTAAAACCCGGAAGAATAGCCGAACCTCTCCCCGGAGACGGGGCACACAGGCGCCGGTCAAACAGGTGACACTGGCTTACATGCTGCAGCAAACCGGACGGAAGATGGAGCCCTTTTACCGCCGGGTAGCCACCAATGAGTCCTACGCCCGCAGCTTCTGCGACGCGGTGGTAGAGTCGGATTTGGAGAAAATGGAACGGATGCTCGAGGAAGCGTCACCAAAAATCGGCAATACTTTCCCCGGGAGCGGCGGGATCGGTTATTCTGTGGGTCTGCCCTTCGGCAAGCCGATCACGCTCTATTCCAACGAGACCACGATTTCTCCGGGCACGGCGCGGCTTACCTTCGAGCCGGAGGCCTTCCAGCGGGTGGCCCAGGCTGTTCTTCCTCTGTATCATCGCTTCGCCAGGTATCCCGTGTATACAGGCAAGCTGGCCCGCGCTTTGCAGAAGAAGGACCCGGAGGCGGCAGTCAAGCTGGTGAGATCCGTGGTCAAGGATGAAACGCTCCGTTCCGTGACGGTGGTGCCTTCCGGAGTAATCCTCAGGTTCCGTTTTCCCTTCACCCGATACATCTACCTCCATATGTTGACGCCGGACCAGGCGTAGCCCGTTGATCCGGGCAAACCAAACAAGACCGGAAACCGGGCAGCTAAGGCTGCACCGGGAGCCGGTCTTTTATTTATCCAGCTTTATTTTCGTCTTTTGCAGGGCTTATGCTACAATGATGGGGTGGTTTAGTGTTCTGGGTTTTCAATCCATTAAAGGAGTGATGAAGGCGAATGATTGCATCATTGTCTGATACCACCCGTTTGAACAACGGCGTAAACATGCCCTGGCTGGGTTTGGGCGTGTGGAAGGTGGAGAATGGAGGCACGGTGGCAGAAACGGTTAAATCGGCCATCCGCCTGGGGTACCGTTCCATCGATACGGCGGCCGTGTACGGCAATGAAACTGGCGTCGGCCAAGGCATCCGGGAGTGCGGTGTTCCCCGGGACGAGCTGTTTATCACCACCAAGGTTTGGAATTCCGAGCAGGGTTATGATTCCACATTGGCGGCATTCGACGCGAGCCTGGAAAAGCTGGGACTGGACTATGTGGACCTGTATCTGGTGCATTGGCCGGTGAAGGGCAAGTACGTGGAAACCTGGAAGGCGCTCACCCACCTGTACAAAAGCGGACGGGTTAAAGCCATCGGCGTCAGCAACTTCCAGATTCATCATCTGGAGGACATCATCCGGGAGACCGGCGTGATTCCGGCGGTTAACCAGGTGGAGTTCCATCCGTACCTGACCCAAAAGCCGCTGCTTGCTTTCTGTAAGGACCAAGGCATTCAATTGGAGGCATGGAGTCCCCTGGCCCAAGGCGCGTTGACCAGTCATCCTGTTCTGGACGAGATCGGCGCCAAGTACGGGAAATCCGCATCCCAGGTGATTCTGCGGTGGGATCTGCAGAATGGCGTGGTGACCATTCCGAAGACCGTGACCGAAAGCCGTCTGAAGGAAAATGCCGATATTTTCGATTTTGTTCTGTCCCCATCGGATATGGAAGCCATTGATGCATTGAACCGCAATGAGCGCAAGGGCTCCGATCCCGATAACTTCAATTTCTGATTCTCTCGCCAAGAGACCCGAGGACCGCTTCGCCGCCTGACCGGACAAACCGGAGGCAACGGAGCGGTCTGTCTTTATATAGGGATTTGCCGGAGAGCGGCAACTACATGGTTTTGTGCAGCGTATGCAGGTAATAGACATGGGCTGCCACAACGAATAAGTAGCAGGCTGCCACAAAGCAAACGGCGGGCCAGGTGACGCCGGACAGGGCTAGACCCAGCATAAGAGCAGCGAATACCCAGATCATCAGATCATAGGCCTTGGCCTTCGCCTGGTGGTTGATGGAGATGTTGCGTTCATCCTTCTCGAGAATGGCTTGCTGCTTCGCCAGCTGGGGATTTTTGCGGGCGGCCAGTCTGGTCAGCAGGACACCTGTGTTGGAGCCGAACAGACCGCAACCCACGCCGGTCATGATGCCCGGCAGGGCCCGGAGCATTCCCTCCGCTTCCTTGTCAACCGCCAGCAGGGTCATTCCCGCTGCGGCCAGCAGCACGCCAAGAGTGCCCCAAACGGCGTATTTGATCCATGTGTTCCGTTGCATAGGATTATTCCTCCTCATAAATAAAAATGTCTTCAATGGACAAGCCAAAATAACGGGCGATGCGGAAGGCAAGCAGGATCGAAGGGTTGTACCGGCCGTTCTCCAGGGAGCCGATGGTTTGCCGGGAAACCTCCAGCGCCACGGCCAAATCTTCCTGGTTGAGGCCGCGGGCCTTGCGGATTTCCTCCAGTCTGTTTTTCATTGGAGCCTCCTGATTCATTTCGGGAAATGTAAAGCTAGCTTTACATTTATTCTACTGTGTGAAATTCTGAATGTAAAGCCCGCTTTCCATTTATCTTTTTTCTCACCCCGGCTCCATTAAAAAAATTTTTCAACACTATAGAAAAGAAATTGCCGGGCGGGGAAGATGATGTTAGAATATATGACAGTTAATATGGGGGTGGGACTTATTCCCATGGCCGGACAAATAGTGCTGGTTATGTTTTGTGACATGGACATGCCGGAGTAGGGCGCTTTACCGCCAACAGCAGCTATTCCGTATGTTTCCAGGCCTTTTTTGTCCGGCTCCCGGCTGCTTTACGCCGAGCTTGGAGGCGATCTGACCAATGTGGGGGGATACATAGAACAGGAACATACTGGGAAGGGTAAAGATGGATAGGAGAGCTTGGCGCCGGTTTGTATTTTACCAATAGAGGAATATTATTGACGGCCGGTTAAAAATAACGATAAGATGGAAGACGCATGGCGAAGAGATTGCGACGAAATGAAGTACCGCTAAATTGATGCCAAAACTCCTAAAACCGTGGAGATTTTGCCATCAAAAGCGGATACTAAATTCCTCGCAACTCTTAAATCTTAATGAATCGAGGGGACAGGTTATGAAAAAGATAGGGATTATTTTAACGGCGGCATCCTTGGTGCTCGTGTCCGCACTTGCCGGCTGCGGCAAGAAGGAGGACAACACGCAAGGCGCAGCTTCCACTGCTCCTACTACAGCAGCTTCTGCTGCGGCTACCGCCACTCCTTCCACCAAGGGTAAAGGCTTCAAGGTCGGTATGGTCACCGACGTAGGCGGGGTCAACGACAAATCCTTTAACCAATCCGCTTGGGAAGCTCTGCAAAAGCTGAAGACCGACACCGGCGCAGAAGTGAAATATCTGCAATCCAAAAGCGATCCGGATTTCCAACCCAACCTGAACACCTTTGTTAAGGATAACTATAACCTGACCTGGGGTATCGGCTTCATCATCGGCGACGCCATGAAGCAAGTGGCTGCCGCCAATCCTAATGCCAAGCTGGCGATTATCGACGAAGTTGTGGAAGCTCCCAACGTGAAGTCGGTTACCTTCTCCGAGCAAGAAGGTTCCTACCTGGTAGGTGTTGTAGCGGGTATGATGACCAAAACCAACAAGGTTGGTTTTGTAGGCGGTATGGACATCGTGGTTATCAAACGTTTCGAAGCAGGCTTTAAGGCTGGCGTAGCTGCCGCCAACCCCAATGCCAAAGTGTCTGTCAATTATACCGCTGCCTTCGACAAGCCTGACCTGGGCAAGGCTGCTGCCGCCACCATGTACAACGACGGCGTCGACATCATCTTCCATGCTTCCGGCGGAACCGGAACCGGCGTCTTCAACGAAGCCAAGGACCGTGTAAAGAACGGCAAGAAGGTTTGGGTTATCGGCGTGGACAAGGACCAATCCGTTGAGTTCGGCAATGATGTGACCCTGACCTCCATGATGAAATACGTGGATCAAGCGGTATACAGCGTGTCCAAGAACCTGATCGAAACCGGTGCTTTTGATACCAAGCCGGTAGTATTGGGTCTGAAGGACAACGGCGTAGGTTTGCCGGCCAACAACCCCAATGTTCCTGCAGATGTGCTGAAGAAGGTTGACGAGTACAAGGCCAAGATCATCAGCGGCGAAATCAAAGTTCCTGAAAAGTGAGCGTGATGTCATGAACCGAGCGGCATTGGACCCCACGGCACCCGTGGTGATCGAAATGCGGGGAATCACCAAACGTTTCCCCGGCATTGTTGCCAACGACTCTATCTCTCTTACCCTGCGCAAGGGTGAAATCCATGCGCTGCTGGGAGAGAACGGCGCCGGCAAGTCCACGCTCATGAATATCCTCTTCGGGCTGTATCAGCCCGATGAGGGGGATATTCTTATGGGCGGCGACAAGGTCGTCATTGACGGGCCGAACAAAGCGATAAAGCTCGGTATCGGAATGGTGCACCAGCACTTTAAGCTGGTGCACCCTTTTACCGTAGCGGAGAATATTATCCTGGGCAGCGAGCCAGTTAAGGGCCTGTCCACCGATGTGAAAACGGCGGCCAAGGAAGTGGAACGGCTGTCCAATCTGTACGGTCTTCAGGTGGACCCTTATGCGAAGATCGAGGATATATCCGTGGGCATGCAGCAGCGGGTAGAGATCCTGAAGACGCTGTACCGGGGTGCGGACATTATCATTTTTGATGAGCCTACCGCCGTATTGACGCCCCAGGAAATTGAGGATCTGCTGAACATCATGCGCAATCTGATCCGTGAGGGCAAGTCCATCATTCTGATCACCCATAAGCTGAAGGAAATTATGGCCATCTCCGACCGGGTGACCATTATCCGCCGGGGCAAGGTGGTCGGTTCCGTGGTGACGGCAGAGACGTCGCCGGATGCGCTGGCCGAGGCGATGGTAGGGCGCAACGTATCCTTCGAGATCGATAAAGCCGCCTCCAAACCCGGTGCGCCGGTGCTTCAGGTGGACAAGGTTTCGCTGAAGGATGACCGTGGTGTCCGTGCATTGGATGGTATTTCCCTGCAGGTGAATGCGGGAGAAATCCTGGGCGTAGCCGGCGTGGACGGCAACGGCCAAAGCGAGCTGATCGCTGCCCTGACCGGCCTGCGCAAGGTGGATTCCGGCCGGATTCTGCTGAAGGGTGCGGAGGTGCAGAACCGCTCTACCCGTCATATCGGCGAAGCGGGGCTGTCCCTTATTCCGGAGGACCGGCACAAGCACGGTCTGGTGCTGGATTTTACCCTGAGGGAAAATATGGTGCTGAATACGTACTTCAAGGCCCCGTTTAACCGCAGCGGCTTTATGGATGAAAATGCCATGGAGGTCCATGCCCAGAAGCTGGTGAAGGACTTCGACGTCCGGGGCTCGGGAACCGACGCCAAGGCGCGCTCCCTCTCGGGAGGCAACCAGCAAAAGGCGATTATCGCCCGGGAGCTGGACAAGGACCCGGATCTCCTGATCGCAGCCCAGCCTACCCGGGGGCTCGACGTAGGCGCCATTGAATTTATTCACCGGCGGCTGGTGGAGCAGCGGGACAAGGGCAAGGCAGTGCTTCTGGTTTCCTTTGAGCTGGATGAAATTATGAAGCTTTCCGACCGGATTGTCGTGATGTACGAAGGCAAGGTGGTTGGCGAGGTTCGTCCGGAGGACACCAATGACCAGGAGCTGGGCCTCTTAATGGCGGGCAGCAGAAGGGAGACAGCAGCGCATGAATAAATGGATGAAGGTGTTCGTCAAGGACTCCGCCTATATTCCGCTGGTGGCGATTCTTCTGGGGCTTATTGTCGGCGGGCTGATCATGGCGGTCGGCGGCTTCAACCCCTTCGCAGCGTATGGAGCGTTGATCAAAAAAGTCGTTGGCACGCCTTATGATATCGGGGAAACCCTGCGGGGCATCACCCCGCTCCTGCTGTGCGGACTTTCCGTAGGCTTCGCTTACCGGACAGGCCTTTTCAATATCGGCGCGGAGGGACAGGTTACCATGGGGATGCTGGGTTCGGTCTGGATCGGCATCGTGCTGGATCTGCCCGCTTATATCCACACTCCGCTGGCTGTTATCGTGGGGATGCTGTGCGGCGGCCTTTGGGGCGCCATCGTGGGCTGGCTGAAGGCCTCCCGCGGCGTCAACGAGGTTATCACCAGCATCATGATGAACTGGATTGCCCTGTATCTGGCCAACTATCTCATCGGCCACTTCCTGCTTCAGGAAAAGACACAGCGCTCCAAAATCATCGAACCCAGCGCCTCCATCACCTCCAGCTGGCTGTCCGGTTTGTTCGGCGATTCCCGGCTGCACTGGGGCGTGCTGCTGGCACTCCTGGCGGTTCCGGTCTACTATATTCTCCTGTGGAAAACCCGGCAGGGTTACGAGCTCCGTGCGGTGGGGCATAATCCCCACGCCGCCCAATATGCCGGCATTAACGTAAACGGCAATGTGGTGAAGGCCATGTTCATCAGCGGCATGTTCGCAGGTTTGGCCGGGGTGACCGAGGGCCTTGGGGTATTCGGCTACATGACCCGGGCGGCGGCCAGCAGCGGGCTGGGCTTTGACGGAATCGCGGTGGCGCTGCTCGGCGGCAACAACCCCGTGGGCATTCTGCTGGGCGCGGTTCTCTTCGGCTCTCTGAACTACGGCTCCGCAGGCATGAGCTTTGAAGCCGATGTACCGCCGGAGATTATTCGGGTGGTTATCGGTCTGATCATCTTCTTCGTAGCGTCCAGCGGTCTTGTCCGGTGGGTGCTGAAGCCCTTTATGGCCAAGCGGAAAAAGGAGGCGGCAGGATGAATTTAGCGGAGATTATCAACATCACCCTGGTGTTTTCCACCCCTCTGATTCTGGCGGCTCTGGGCGGTATCTTCTCGGAAAAATCCGGTGTGGTCAACATCGGGATTGAAGGTCTGATGGTGGTTGGAGCCTTTGCCGCGGCGCTCTTCGGCTATTATGCCGAGGAAGCGGGTATGGGGGCCTTCTCCCCATATGCGGGGATGCTCGCTGCAATAGTGCTAGGGGTTCTCCTGTCGGCTGTCCATGCGGTGGCGTCCATTACCTTTAAGGCGGACCAGACGGTCAGCGGTGTGGTCATCAACTTCCTGGCTGCGGGGCTATGTGTGTATCTCGTAAAGGTGCTCTTCGACGGCTCGGGCCAGACGGAGACCCTGCAGGAGGTATTCAGCAAGGTGAAGATCCCGCTGTTGGGAGATATCCCGTTTATCGGGCCGGCTTTGTTCCAGGCATATCCGCCTACGTATCTGGCGTATATCCTGGTGTTTGTGGCCTGGTATGCGCTCTACAAAATGCCCTTCGGGCTCCGGCTGCGGGCGGTGGGTGAACATCCCAGCGCCGCGGATACGGTAGGCATCAAGGTGCTGCGCACCCGTTATATCGGGGTGTTCATCAGCGGCGCGCTGTCCGCTCTGGGCGGCGCTACCATCACCATGACCACTACGGCCAGCTTCACCCATAACACCATCTCCGGCCAAGGCTTCATCGCCATTGCGGCCATGATCTTCGGCAAGTGGAATCCCTTGGGCGCCTTCGGCGCGGCGGTATTCTTCGGCTTCGCCACCTCCCTGCGGAACGTGGTGCAGCTGTATGACTGGTCCGCCCGGATTCCTCAGGAATTCATCTTTATGCTGCCCTACGTGCTCACCATTCTGGTGCTGGCGGGAGCGGTCGGACGTGCCCGTGCCCCGGCGGCGCTGGGCGAGCCGTACGATCCGGGCAAGCGGTAGGAGCTTAAGTGCTTTTCATAAAATTCCTTCGTCCCGGTGCTCCTTGATTGGAGTGCCGGCCGGAGGATTTTTTTATAAAAAGCATGAATGATAGTTCGAAGGGAGCGGTCTGACCGTGTACGAGCTCAAAACCAAGGAAACGGACAACAGTGTCATCGAATTTATTGAACAGGTGGAGAACCCCAAAAAACGGGAGGATGCCTATATCCTATTGGATATTTTCACTGAAACCACGGGATACCCGGGCAAGCTTTGGGGGAGCAGCATCATCGGGTTCGGCTCGTATCATTACAAATACGCTTCCGGTCATGAAGGCGATGCGCCGCTGGTGGGCTTTTCCCCGCGAAAGGGAAAAACCAGCCTCTATTTTGCCGTGGGAGATACAACGAGAGAGGCACTGCTGCAGGAGCTTGGCAAACATACGGCAGGCAAAGCGTGTGTGTATATTAACAAAGTGGCTGACATCCAGGTGGAGGTGTTGAAGGAGTTGATCGTCCAATCGGTCGGTTTCCTGAAGGAGACCTATCCGGACGGCATTGGCGGCGCAGCTGCTGTCGGTGATGGAGCAGCTGAATAAACGGAGGCGAGCGGCCTGGTTGGGGCTGCTCTTTTTTTGTGTATTCGAAAGCAGCGGATGGGTCTGGTTCGGGCTAAGGCTGGTTATATGCGAAAAATCATATACAATTCTCGGAAAAGTGGCGGTGAAGCAGATTATATTCGAAAAATCATATAGGTTTTATAGTTTGACGGTGCTGCCGGGGATATGTATATGAAATTTCATATAGAATAGGCTAAATCTAGCAGATGGGGGTGGTTTATACGCGAAAAATCATATACGCATCAGCTCCGTTTCCGGTTTTAAACCTCTGTGCATTTTTGATAGGCGCAGCAGAAATAAAAAGCAGATTTTCATAAGAAGGACAACATTTTATAAAAAAGCATTTATATTCTCGAAAACTTGGTTTATAATGGTTTTGTTAACGTGAAACATATAACTACATGTTTTGTCGATTGTGATGTAAACGTTAACATGGTTCGACAAGGAAACAGCTTGTCCGCTTTATCTCTACGAATTTTTCAACGAAGGAGACGTGAACATGAAAAAAAGAAAGCGCATTCTTCCAGCCCTATTAGCTTTTCTTCTGTTGCTGACCACAGCAGCACTTCCGGTTTATGCGGATACGGGGGACTCTTCTACTAGTGACTGGCAATTTAAGGCGTTTGGAACAAGTACCAATGCTACTGAGAATCCTGCTCCAGTAGTAAGTTCTTCCGGAACGGTTTCAATGCAAGCATTAGGTAAAGGGGGAAAAATTTCTTCTAAGGATATTGGGATCTCTTTTTATTATAAAGAACTGCCTGTAACCGAAAGTTTTACATTGTCTGCTAAGGTGAAAGTAACAAGTTACCGGAAAAAGGACGCTGCAAATAAACAAGCCTCGTTTGGCCTTATGCTTAATGACAATATTTCGATAGCTGAAGGCAACTACATAGCTATTGGTGCTGACAATAACGACGTTAGACCTTTTTACTTTAATAAAGGGCAAATTAAACCGGAGTTTTCCGATATTCTACCTGCGAAAGCAGGTGAGACCTATGATTTCATCATCCAAAAAAGCGGCAATGCTTACAAGTTATCGTTAGACGGAAAAAGTACCACAATTTATTTGGGTGACATGTTTACAGACACGCTCTTTGCGGGGCTGTACGTCGCCCGTGATGCTGAAGTGACCTTCAGCGATATCTCTCTTCAGGTGGATCAGCCTGCGCAAGGGCTACAGGTATCCACGACCAAAACTCAGTATCTGCTCACCCAGCCTTTGGACCTGTCCAGCCTTACGGTGACGGCCCAGGTTTACGGTACCGGTGAGAATAAGGTGCTGCAACCCAAAGAATATTTGGTAACCGGCTATAACCCGAATGAGTTGGGCGACCAAACGGTTACGATAAGCTATAAAGGTGCCGAGGCGCAATTTGATGTAAATGTGATGAAGCTTGATGTAGTGGATATGCGTATCACGTATTTTCCGGCCAAAACCGTCTACTATGTAGGAGATACCTTCGATAGCGGTGGGATGGTGGTGACCGGGGATTACAATAATCATAATACTGCCGAAATTACGAAGGACAAGTATACCTTATCCATTACGGGCGCCACTGCAACCACAGGAACTACCGTAACTACCGTAACAGAAACAGTGTATACCTTCCAAACTCCAGGCACACAAACGGTAACTGTGAAGTCCTTGGAAACTCCAAGCAAATCTGTGGCGTTTAATGTTTTGGTTAAATCGGATGCCCTTACCGGTTTGGAAATTGCTAAGCAACCTGCAAAAACAAGCTATTTCCTGAATGAAACCTTGTCCTTGGACGGCATGATCCTGTATGCCAACTACAACGATGGCAGCAAGGTCAGACTGCTGGACGGTGAGTATCATGTAAGCGGACCGGATATGACGACGGCTGGAGTCTACTCTGTGATGATCTCCTTCCGGGGAATGGAGAAGACCTTCCCGATTACGGTTAAGGCAAAATCCGTAACTGGGTTGAAGGTGCAGTCTTATCCCAAAACCACTTACGCGATGGATGAAGAATTTGATCCCATCGGTTTGAAGGTTGTTAAGGCATATGACAACGGTGACTGGGATGAGATGTTCTTCGGACAAGACTATACTCTCGATACATCTGCTTTTGATAGCAGCAAACCTGGGATTTACGAGCTGCCGATTACTCCAGTTGTTCCAGGCCCCGCTCCTACTGTGTTGAAGGTAGAGGTACGGGCAATGAAGGATGCTGTCTGGAACAGCATCGTATTCGGACAATCCACCTCTAGCAGCAAAAATACCGTGACCGTAGGGAATGACGGTATCATTCAACTGGTAGCCAAGGATGGCGGAGGGAAGGTTACCGGAGACCATGACGGCATCAGCTATTATTACACCGTATTGGATGCCGAAAAGGATAATTTCGAGTTGTCGGCAAACATTAAGGTCCTCACATATGCCAAGGCCGACTATGACGGACAGGAGTCCTTCGGGATCATGGCAAGAGATGTTAATGGCCCGGTCAATGATTCCAGTATATTTGCATCCAATATTGCGGCTATCGGTGGATACAGCGGCAGCCCAAAAAATGAAAATGGGACACAATTATTCGTCCGTACCGGAATAACAGATCCAAGCGGTGCAGGCGGAAAAGGCGTTCAGAAAATCATGCTGAACAACGCAAGACCGGGACCGGACAACACGCCTTATGCCCTGACCCTGGGCAAGAACAACAGCGGATTCTATGGAAAAATCGGCAACGGCGATAGCCAGATGTTCTTTGTGCCGGATATTCTGAAGGTGCAGGATTCCAAGATGTATGTGGGCTTTTATGCGGCGCGTCTGGCTACCATTGAAGTGAGCAACATTAAGCTTCAGGTCACCTCAGCAGCAGCGGATGCCCCCAAGGTGGAGCCGCCCCTTCAGCCGATTCAACCGTCCTTTGACATTATGTCCCTGAACAAGGTTTCCACGTCGGACTACAGCTTCCGGGTATTGGCCAATGTGAACGGCACCTTGACGCTGCGCAAGGGACAGGATGTAGTCAAACTGGATGAGCCTGTGCAGGCAGGGGTGCAAACCATTATCCCCGCCACGCTGGTTCAAGGGGATAACAACTTCAGCGTGACCTTCCTGCCGGATAATACGCAATATTTGACCTCGGAAAACCCGATTGTCAAAAACTTCACCGTTACGATGAAGTCCTTCGGCAGCGGTAGCGATCTGATCGTTACTCCGCAGGGAACCGCTCAAGGAACAGGCACCGCAGAAAACCCGCTGGATTTGAACACGGCCATTGACTTTGTTCAACCGGGGCAGCGGATTGTCCTTCAAGAGGGCGTCTACAAACGCAGCGCTCCGCTGTACATTAACAAGTACAATGACGGTACGAAGGATGCAATGAAGGTCCTGGTAGCCGCACCGGGAACCCGTCCGGTTATCGACTTCGATAAGAAGTCGGAGGGGGTTATCCTGGGAGGCAGCTACTGGCATGTGAAGGGTATTGATTTCGCCCGTTCTGCTGACAATCTCAAGGGCTTCACCGTAGGCGGCAGCCATAACATTGTGGAAGACAGCCGTTTCTACGAAAATGGCGATACCGGTCTGCAAATCAGCCGTACCGACGGCTCCGACAACCGTGCGGATTGGCCGTCCTATAACCTGATTTTGAACAGCACCTCCTTCGATAACCGGGATCCTTCCGAAAATAATGCCGACGGCTTTGCCGCCAAGCTGACTGTAGGGGAAGGTAATATTTTCCGGGGCTGTATTGCCCATAATAACATCGATGACGGCTGGGATTTGTACACCAAAGCCGGAACCGGCGCTATTGGAGCCGTTATTATCGAAGACAGCATCGCCTACAACAACGGTACTCTGACCAACGGCCAGGTTGGCAGCGGCGACAAAAACGGCTTTAAGCTGGGTGGCGAAGGCATCCACGTGCCGCACATCATCCGCAACAGCTACGCCTTCGGCAACGGTGCATACGGCTTTACCAGCAACAGTAACCCGGGGATTATTGTTGAAAACAGCATCGGGTTTGATAATGCCAGAGGCAACCTGAACTTGTCTACGTATACCGGAATTACGCCCGATTTCCAATTGAAGGGCTTTATCTCCTATCAGAAATCCTATACCGCGGCGGACACTTATCCGGCTTCCTTGGCCTCGGTTAGCAATTACCTGTTTAAGAACAGCAAGTCCTCCAACCTATACGGAGTGACATTGGCCGACAGCAACTTTAAGAGCTTGACGTCTGTAACGCCAACACGTGATGCACAGGGCAAAATTGTACTTGGCGATTTCCTTAGTTTTGTGGCGCCCACATCAAGTGACGATTCGGATGATGGATCTAGCTCGTCAAACCCGCCGGTAACCCCGGTGACACCAACCACTCCTTCCGTTCCTGGCCCAACCCAACCGGCTGAAAACAAGCCCGTGCTGGAGGGTCCCAACGGTCTTGAACTGACCAAGGAGTCTGTTCCGTACCTGAGCGGCTACGAAGACGGATCGGTCCGTCCGGACAACCGGATTACCCGGGAGGAGGTATTGTCCCTGTTCTACGGTCTGCTGGTGAACAGCGACAAGGGTCAAACCACCGGATCAGCTTCCTTCAAGGATCTGTCCGCCTCTAACTGGTCCACACCGGCCATTCAGTATTTTTTACAAAAAGGGCTGGTTAACGGTTATGAGGATGGCACCTTCCGTCCCGCCGCTGCTATGACTCGGGCTGAGCTGGTCGCCATTCTGGTCCAGTTCCTGCCGAAGACAAGCGGCCAGGCAACCACAGGCTTCACCGATTCCGGCAGTCACTGGGCCAAGTCGGCCATTGAGCAGGCGGCAGCCGCAGGATGGGTGAACGGCTATGAAGACGGCAGCTTCCGTCCCGACCAAAGCATTACCCGTGCGGAAACCATTGTCCTGTTGAACCGGGCCTTGGGCCGCACTCCGAATCCGGAGCAACTGTCCGGCAAAAAAGGCTTCTCCGACTTGGATTCCGGACACTGGGCATACTACCACCTGCTGGAGTCCTCTAAATAACACATGGATTGCCGCTTCCGTTTCCGCGCTATGCGTGGAGACGGAGGCGTTTTTATTTTGGTGAAATTTCAACGTACCAATAATTGTGTTTTGCCAGGGATCACGATAGAATGAAAACAAGAGAACAGTTGAATTCGAACATATGGGAGGAAGTTCCGATGCTCCTTGGCATTGATTTGGGCACCACCAACAGCAAAGCCGGGTTATTCGCCAAAGACGGCAAGCCGGTAGCTATCGCCAGCAGGCCCACCGCTACCCATCAGAATGAACGGGGCGAATTCTATTATGATCCCGAGGAGATGTGGAAGCTGGTGTCCTCCGCTATCCGGGAAGTGACCCGCGGCGTGGACCCGGAGGAAATTAAGGCGGTAGGCATCACCAGCATGGCCGAAAGCGGGCTGTTGATCGACAAGGAGACCGGAGCTCCTTTGTCTCCCTTTATGCCCTGGTTTGATACCTGCTCCAAGCCCCAAGCGGAGCTGATCCGCTCCCAATGCGATACCTATGAACGTTTTCAGGCGAGTGGCCTTCATTTGAGCTTCAAACTGGGTTTGTGCAAGCTGCTATGGCTGAAGGAGCATGTGCCGGAGGCATTTACCCCCAATGCCCGTTGGCTGTCCGCATCGGGTTATATCGCCTACCGGCTGTGCGGGGAGCTGGGCTTCGACTATTCGTTGGCAGCCCGCACCTATGCTTTCCGCATTGACGAAAAAACCTGGGATAAGCCATGGCTCCAGAGCTTCGGCATTAACCCGGCCATCTATCCTGCTGTATTGCCTTCCGGCACCACTCTAGGCGGTGTGACCGCCCAAGCGGCTGCTTCCACCGGACTCCGTCAGGGTATACCGGTAGCCATTGCCGGGCATGACCATGTGGTGGCTGCGCTGGCGGTAGGCGCTATAACCAAGGGTGTAATCTACGACTCTATGGGAACGGCGGAGACGCTGGTCGGAACCATGGAGGAGAAGCCCCTTGGCCGCAAGGAGTTTGAGTCCGGTCTGTCCTTCGGCTGCCATGTTGCCAAGGAACGTTATTTCTGGATGGGGGGCAATTCCTCCTCCGGCGGTTCGGTGGAGTGGCTTCGCACCCTGTTAAGCGAGGAGCAGCTGTCCTACGAGAGGCTGCTGGCGCTTTTGGAGGAAACAGATCCCGGACCTACCGGTATCCTGTATTTCCCTTATCTCACCGGCAGCGGAGCACCTGCCCCGGAGACCCGGGCCAAGGCTGCGTTTATCGGACTGACCAAGGAGCATGGGCAAGGGGATATCATTAAGGCTGTGCTGGAGGGCACCGCTTACCAGTTGGAAGCTATCCGTCAATCGGCTGAGGAAATTGCAGGCAGTCCTATTGAGCGTCTGCAGGTGGTGGGGGGAGGCACCCGGAACAAACACTGGCTGCAGGTGAAAGCGGATGTGTCCGACTTCATTTTGGAGCTGCCGCCTATCCCGGAGGCGACCCTCTTGGGGGCAGCCATGGCCGCAGGCATCGGCGCCGGAGTGTACGAAAGCGCGGAGATTGCGGCAGACGCCATCGATAAGAATGGGACGGGGAAGGTTACGGCAGACCCTGAACGGCATCAAGCCTACCAGAAGCTCTACAATAACGGGTATGCGGCCTTACAGGAGCCTTTGCGCAGATATTATCTGCAGCAATAATGAATATCTTGGTAAAAATGGAGACGGTCTTTCCTCTGCCGGAGGAAAGGCCGTTTTTGCGTATCCGCCGTATTCCCTTGCCGTTCCCCCGGGATTATGGTATTCTCTTAGGGTTAAATCCATAATTAACCAATTATTGAATACCCTCAAAAACAGGTATACTGATGATGAGGATAAATTTGGGCAAGGCTTAAAAAAGGGAGTGACCAGCTATGAGCTTTTATGAAACACTAAGCCGTTATTATGATGATATTTTCCCCTACTCCCCGGATCAGCACCGGTTTGTGGAGCAATATATGCCTGCCCAGGGACGGATTCTCGATGTGGCTGCAGGAACGGGCAATCTCGCCGCGGCGCTGGCTGACTCAGGATACCAGGTGACCGCCCTGGATGTGGATCCCTCCATGGTGGAGCGGATCCGGGTGAAGCAGCAGGCGGGCAAGGCGCCTGCTTTTGATACCCTGTTGATGGATATGAGAGGACTGGACAGCCTCCCAGCGGAGCACTTCCATGCGGTGCTGTGCGTAGGGAACTCCTTGGTCCACTTGAATGATCTGACGGAAATCGCCGAATCCGTGATCCAGATGTACGACCGGCTGGTACCGGGGGGCACGCTGATTCTGCAGAACGTCAATTATGACCGTATTCTGCGGGACCGGGTGAAGGAGCTGCCGGTGATTGAGCGCAGTCTGGCGGAGGGGATGCTTACCTTTAGGCGGTTCTACGAGCTGGAGGAGGACGGGATTCAGTTCCAGGGGCGGCTCACTCTGGAGATGGACGGTGCACAGGAGGTATATGAAAACAGTGTGCGTCTTCTGCCGATGCAAAGCGAGGAGCTGCTGCATATAGCGGAGCAGTATGGGTTGCCTGTGCCGGATCTCTATGGGGGGTACAAGCAGGAGCCGTACCAGACAGGCTCCACGGCGCTGGTGGCGGTGTTCCGGAAGCCGGAGTAACTTGGCAGAGTAGAGAGAGTGAGAATAAGAGCAGCCTGCCCGGAGCGGATCGGGAGAGCTGCTCTTTTTGTGTGCAGATGGGTGGGGAAGACTTCAGCTGCCGGATAAGCAGCGTGCTTTGCTTGAAGCAGCCCGAGTTCAAGGCTCTAGCGGACAGAGAAGCCGCTATTGGCCGAAAAAACGGCTTCTTTTGGTGGACGCGGACTGTAGGGCCGTTAATGGCACGACGAAAAGGCACTTTCGGCGGCTGAACGGGCAAATAACGAATCGTCAGTCCGTAAGGTTGGAAAAAGAGCAGATTTTTGCGAAATAGCGGAACGTCGGTCCGTCAGGGTAAGGAGTGTAGACGGTGTTCGCACACTAGCCCTTTTGCTCAGGAAACGGAGGAAATTCCTTCCCATGGGGAAGACTTAGAAGGCAGGCACTAGTGAAACAGCTCCAAAAACCGCTCCGCCGGGGAGGACAGGTACTTGTCCTTGTTCCAGATGGCGGCTACGCTGGTGGTCAGCTCCTTGCAGCGGATTTCCTTGTGGAGCAAATTCCGGTTGCTGCCTAGACCAAAGGCCGAGCGGGGCACGATGCCGATGCCCAAACCCTCGTTTGCCCACTGGAGAGTGGTGCGGGCGTCGTCGTTGCGGCAGAAGAAGGATGGCTCGAAGCCGTAGGACAGGCAGCTTTCGCGGATGAGAGACTCGAACCGGTGGTAAATAATCAGCGGCTTCTCCGCCAGTTCCTCCATCTCGGCATAGCCGCAGCCGGGACTCCAGTCCAGCTCCGCCGTCATAACGGCAATCATCGGCTCGGGGGACGCATACTTGCAGCCCAGATTCCCGGGATTAAAGGGAGTCCGGACGATTCCCACCTCCACCAGGCCCTTGCCCAGCATCTCGATGATGCTGAAGGTGTTGCCCTCCCGGATTTCGAAGCTGACGCCAGGGTACAGCCGATGGAACTCGGATAACCCCCGCTTCAGCAGCGCCTCACCCGAGGAGGAGACGGTCCCGATGGTCAGGGTTCCGTTCATGCCTTTGGCCAAGTCCCGGATTTCACGGGCGGCAGCGTCGGTGAGGTCCAGAATCTCCTGGGCCCGGTTGCGAAGGATGGCGCCGGCCTCCGTCAGCTGAAGGCTGCGGGGTCCCCGGTCCACAAGGCGGGCCCCCAGCTCCTCCTCCAGCTGCTTCAGCTGTTGGCTAAGCGGAGGCTGGGCCATACGCAGCTTTCGGGCGGCGGAGGAAATTTGCCCTTCCTCAGCGATAGTCAAAAAATAACGGAGCTGGCGGATATCCATGGTAACCTCCTCGTGAATCGCAATGTCCTTGTTATTATTTTCTCATTATATACGATAAAAGTATGGCGGGCATATAAAACAAATATTTTTCATATAGCACCTTCTATGGGATAATGCAAAAGCAGGCGGAATGCCTCGGACTACAGAATTTGACGTTAGGTGTGATGCAAACATGTTTAAGCTCGTGGGCTTCCTCAAGCCCTTCCGGAAAGAATGTATCGCAGGCCCGTTTTTTAAGCTGCTGGAGGCGATTCTGGAGCTGCTCCTGCCTACTGTGGTAGCTCTTATCGTCAACAACGGCATTGGCCGGGGCGACAAAACCTATGTGCTGCAAATGGGTGCTTTAATGATCGGCATGGCCATTCTGGGCTACGGCTGCTCGCTGGTCTGCCAGCATTATGCGGCTCGGGCCTCCCAGGGCTTCGGCACGGATCTGCGCAACGCCCTGTTCAAGCATATCTCCTCCTTGTCCTATACGGAGCTGGACCGGTTCGGGACACCGTCTCTCATCAACCGGCAGACCAGCGCCGTGAACCAGCTGCAGCTGGCGGTGGCCATGCTTATCCGGCTGGTGATCCGCGCGCCGTTTATCTGTATCGGGGCCATTATCATGGCGATGATTCTGGATCTGAAGCTGTCGCTGATTCTGCTGGTTGCGGCGCCGATTATCGGGGTGATTCTTTATTTTATTATCAGCCGGACGGCTCCCTTGTACCGCCGGTATCAGGGTAAGCTGGATCGTATGGGTTCGGTCCTGAGCGAGAATCTGACGGGGGTCCGGGTTATCCGCGCCTTCGCCAAGGGCAGAGCGGAGCAGAAACGCTTTAAGGAAACCTCGGAGGACCTGACCGGGACCGCCATTCATGTGGGGCGGATCGCCGCTTTGCTGAACCCCGCCACCTCCCTGGTGGTCAACGGAGCCATCATCCTCATCCTCTGGGCAGGCGGACTCCATATCGACAGCGGCTCCTTGTCCCAAGGGGAAATTATCGCCTTCATCAACTATGTCACCCAAATCCTGCTGGCCCTGATTGTGGTGTCCAATCTGGTCATTATTTTCACCAAAGCCGCCTCCTCCGGAGCACGGGTCAGTGAGGTGCTGGCCACCGAACCTTCCATAGCCAATGGGAAAATAGGATCTGCAGCAGCCGTCTCCGGTTCAAACGCCATTCCGGCCATTGCTTTCAAGTCCGTCTCCTTCGGCTACAGCGCCACGGGTGAATTGGCCCTGGACGATATCTCCCTCTCTATTGCCAAAGGGGAGACCATCGGGATTATCGGCGGCACCGGCTCCGGCAAGTCCACTCTGGTGAACCTGATCCCCCGGTTCTACGATACGGTGAAGGGGAGTATAAGGGTGAACGGTATCGATGTGAAGGATTACCGGCTGGAGGAGCTGCGCCGGCTCATCGGTGTGGTCCCCCAAAAGGCCATGCTGTTTACCGGAACCGTAGCGGAAAATATCCGCTGGGGCAATCCGGGTGCAACATCGGAAGAGGTAGCCGAGGCGGCCAAAACCGCACAAGCGGCGGAGTTTATCGCCAAGCTGCCTGAGGGGTATGACACCGTGCTGGTACGCGG